>JAHIYL010000094.1 GCA_018815145.1 Nanobdellota archaeon
AAAGTAGCTTTCAATCGGAACTACTGTTCTTAAAAACTACAGGCTACTATCATCCGGGAGTTGACAAAGAAACTTATTTTGGTGATTCACAATGAAAAATATACTTAATTTTTATGTCAAACATAAAAGATTAATAACATTGATTGCATTAGTTATTATTATGTTAATCATGACAGGTTGTGGGGCTCCTTCAGGTTCATGCTAACATAACAAGTCACCAATCATAAACTTTTTAATTCTTTTCTTTTTCTTGAATTATATTATTATCGTATTTGGAGGTAATTAAAATGAACATATCAGAACTAAGTGTTGGAGCTCGGGATTTTGAAGTGACCGGTGTCATCACAGACATGAGCGGAGTAAGGGAATTTGAAAAATTCGGAAAGCAGGGAAGAGTCTGCAATGCAACAATAAAAGATGATTCAGGTGAAGTGCAGCTTACTCTCTGGAATGAAGAGATAGACAAACTGAAAGAAGGCGACAAGGTAAAGATCAAGAACGGCTATGTCAAGGAATGGAACAGCACTTTGCAGCTTTCAGTAGGAAAATTCGGTTCTATGGAAATACTCGAATAGACACATTATTTTCACTATAATTATTTATATTGACTTATTTTTTCTCATTTCATGGATAGAGATTTAATTGATAACGCAAATTCACTTTTCTTAGAAAATCATTCAGAAGAATGCTTTTTTGAAAGGGCAATCTTCCTTTCCTGGTACTGCTCCAAGGGCGACTGCAGATTCTGCTGGATGTCTACCCAGAAGAATCTTATCAGGGATCCAAAAAAAGCTAAGAGAAGGCCTGAGACAATCCTGGCTGAAGTCCTTATCTCAAAATTACTGGACTGGAAAATTGAATTTCTCTCAGGAGGGTATGAATCATATACTCAGGACGAGCTTATCAGCCTCATAAAGAACATCAATCTCATCTATCCTGAAAAATGCTGGCTGAATATGGGCACTTTGAATAAGGAGGAATTAATAGCATATAGACCTTATATCAAAGGAGTAACCGGAGCTGTTGAAACCATCAATCCTGTGCTTCACACCCATTTGTGCCCTTCAAAACCCCTTTCAGATATAGAGATGATGTTTGACATCTGCAAAGAAATGGACATTGACAGGTCAATCACCATCATCATCGGACTTGGCGAGACTTTTGATGATTTTTTTCTGTTAAAAAAATTCATTGAAAAGTATGAAATACAACGGATTACCTTCTATGCGCTGAATCCGCACAAAAATACAATATTTACAAAAGGCCCTGATTCAGAGTATTATGCAGAATGGATTGCAAAGACAAGGATTTCTTTTCCAAAATTAGAGATAGTGGCTGGTTCATGGACAGAAAGATTAAGTGAAATCAATCTCCTCTTGAGAGCAGGTGCTAACAGCATTACCAAATTCAAGAGCATAAAATTGTTTGGTTCATCGTATGCAAAGACTGTGGCTGATCAAGTATCTCTTGCCAAAAGAGAGTTCAAGAGCAATCTAACCAGGCTCCCTGAAAAAGATATCACAAAGTACTTATATCCGTTTCCTGATGAGTTAAAAATAAAAATAATTGAGAAGTACAATATGTACTACAACAACAGACTTAAAAAAAATGGGAAATAAAAGGAAAATAAACAGAAAAAAGATACTTGATATAGAAGATATTTTCAATTTTGTCAAAAACAGCAGGCAACGGATTGTCATATCCTTCATTGCCCTGATGATTGTGCTTTATTTTGCAACCCATTTCAAGAAGATTTTTTTTATTGCACTCCTGTCCTTGATAGGATCCTTTTCTCTTCTCTATGTAAGATTTGTGCCTGAAGCCTATGTCCTTGGGGTTGAGCTTGTCATTTTCTCAACAATAATCACCGGCTATAGTTATGGTGCAATTGCGGGGCTGATAGTGGGGTTAATAACAATATTTATCTCTCAGGCAATAACCGGCAGATTCAAACTTTCCACTTTTATTTCTATCATAATCTGCCCCCTGATCGGACTTGCAGCTCATTATCTTAATTTCCTGCCCATAAATCAGGCAGGAATAGTCCTGGTGATAGCTTATGATATACTGATCCTTCCGCTCTACTACATCAGCGGAAGCAGAATAACAACTTTGATAGTATATTTTTCAACACACCTTCTTTTCAATGCATGGCTGTTTACAGATATTGCACCCATTGTATTGAGAATAATGTAGAACCAGAAAAAAAATGTAAAAAACTAACTGTTCACTTCATCTTGACGCCGCAGACACTGCAGGGCTTATATCCTTTTTTCAGGGCCTCATCCTTGTCCTTGAATGTCAAAATCTCAGTCTTATTGACTCTTTTCAGAGATATGCAGGTCGGTGTGTGGAACTTATCTCCTTTTGCAGTGTAAAGGACCATCTTTGAATCCTTGGATTTCGCTGGACCTGCAGAACCTGCTTTTGGTTTTTGTGGTTCTTTTGATGATTTTTTTGAAGCGCTCTTTTTGACTTCCTTCTTTTTTTGAGGTTCTTTTTTGGCCGCTGGTTTTTTGCTTTGAACCGGTTTTTTCTTGCCGGGAGATTTGGGTTTTTTTACTGCTTTTTTATTTGGCTCTGAATTTTCATTAAGCTCTTTTTCAATCTTTTTCAATTGCAGTGCCATATTGTCTATCTTGTCAGGTTTTTTATCTGATGTCTTTTTATTCTTAGTTGCGGTCATCTTGGATTTTGGCTTAGACCTGGGTTTTGCCTTTGGCCCGGGTTTTGCTTTGGATTTTGGCTTGGCTATGGCTTCTTTTGTAGTCAGGACTTCTTCCCTTATTATCCTTACCGGCTGAATTATGTGTGTTTTCTCTTCGACTTTTATGTCCGGAACCTGAGAGATCGCAGGATTCACACCCTTATAATAATGTGAATATTTGGACATGTCATCTATTACCATCTCGACCAGTTTTGCATCCTTCCATTCTTTCTGCATGAGATTTTTCTTGATATCCTGTTTTCCCATGCCTTTGTTAAGAGCCCAGAGCACATAATTCTGGAGCTTATACACATCAGGAACCATTTTTTTAAGATATATTGTTTCAGTATCAACTTCAAGATCTTCAATATCTGTCTCAAATTTTAAAAGGTCTAATTTTTCCATATTTTCAAACCCGGAAAGCTTTTCTATCTCCTCTTTCTCTTCCTGAGCCATCTTCTCAAGTTCCATAAGTTCATCCTTCTCTTCTGTTGTCAGTCTCTCAAGCTTTTTCAGATGTATTCCAAAATATATTATTGCTGCTGTAAATATGACTGCTAATACTAATAGAAATTCTGGTAATGGAAAATTAATCCCCGGCCAAATTATCATTTATTTCACCTCTTTTTTATAGATTGTCTAATATTAATCATGAATCACTAAAAAGTATTATCTTAAATCAATAACTTCTTTGCTGTTCCCAATAACATTAATGCCGCCAATTATTCCTTTCAATTCGTACATTCTTCCCTCAACTGAATAAAATTTATTCTTGGCTAACCTGTATGTCCCAAACTCCTCAATTACTATTGAATCCTCAGGAATACTGATCTTTGATACAATCTCTGCATAATATGAAGAGCTCCAGGGATGGTCTGCATTGTTTATGTCAAATTCCATATTTATTGTTGAGCCTCTTGCCGGCTTATTTTTATTATTCACTACATAATAGAAATGGAGTCTATAATAATTGCCAACCATCTTTTCTTCATTATTATTAAAACTTGGTTCAGCTGCAACTAAAAATTCAGGGAATTCTACCTGTATTTTCCTTTTGCCTGCAGCAATGACCTTATTGTTCTTCTTTGCCCTGATTGTAAATTCTGCTTCTTCTTTACCGTAGTCCAAAACCAGCAGGTCAAATTTCTCCTTTTTAGTATCGTCTGGGCTAAGCATTGGTATTGTTTTTGTTGATTCGACAGCAAACCCCTCAGGTACAACAAGTTCAATAACCAGATTATCAATATCTGAATTATCCTTATTTGTCACTGAGACCTCTATCTCAAATTTTGAAAGTACTCTGGGCGGCTGATCAATATCCATTGTAAAGAACAGTTCATAGTCTCCGACAATCACTTCGATCTCTTCTCCATCTTTTACATCTTTTCCACCAGGTATCGAAACATCACATGCTTCATCTACAATCCCGTCACAGTCATCATCAATATTATTACATCTTTCCGGTGCTCCAGGATATACCAACGGGTATTCATCATTACAGTCTCTCCCTCCGCATCTCTCATTCAGGAAAGTATCATAATCAGCATCGCAGGGATCAGCCTTTTCTGGAATATATGAACTTGGCTTTCTTCTGTTTCTTCCTCCCGGAGGTGGATTATCATCGTCATCATCATCTGGATCCTCTGGGTCTTCTTCTTCAACACATCTATGCGTTGTTGAATCACATACAAGACCTACTGCACAAGAATCTCTCTTATCGTCACAGTCAGTGCATCCGCAACCTTCTCCAAACTCACACTGCCCATCCTCCATTATGCAACCTGCATAGCCTTCATCTGTTGTCTCACAGTCTGAACTGCAGGTGCCGTCCATACAGAGAGCTGTCCCTTCAGCGCAGCCTGAACAATCAGGATCCAGATAGCCGCAGAACGGATCCAGAGAACAGAAATCATCGCTGATCTCATTGCAGCTGCAATATGCATCCAAATCACTACCTGAATCATCATAGTAGCAGATGTCGCCCAATATACAGCCATCCTGCTCACCATCGCAATCTGCACAGTCGCAGGCTTCATCTGAATCACACACTGAATCAAGGTCACATACTCCCGGATTATCTACTCCGCAGATGCCGTCTAACTGGCATACAAGACCATTGTAGCAGCCTGCATCATCTGCACAATTCCTGCAGGTCTCTCCGTCATCTACTTCACCATTGCCGCAATTGCTGCTGCATTTTCCAGTTGCCGCATCACAGGTAAGCCCATCTGCACATGAATCCTTGAAACCTGAACAATCTGAACATCCGCAACCTTCTCCAAACTCACACTGCCCATTCTCCACAATGCAACCTGCATAGCCTTCATCTGTTGTTTCACAGTCTGAGCTGCAGGTGCCGTCCATACAGAGAGCTGTCCCTTCAGCGCAGCCTGAACAATCAGGATCCAGATAGCCGCAGAACGGATCCAGAGAACAGAAATCATCACTGACCTCATTGCAGGAGCACCTGGCATCTAGTTCAAGTCCTGAGTCATCATAATAACAGATGTCGCCCAATATACAGCCATCCTGCTCACCATCGCAATCTGCACAGTCGCAAGATTCGTCATCATCGCAGGCTGTATCAAGGTTGCAGTCATCCGGATAGTCTGTTCCGCAGGTGCCGTCAGTCTGACATACTAATCCATTGTAGCATCCAACATCATCAGGACAGTTTCTGCAGGTCTCTCCAAAATCGATTGCTCCATTACCGCATTTATCCTCACCTGATATGCATTTTTTTGTCACTGTATCGCATACAAGATCATCTGCACAGGAATCCTTCTTCCCAAAACAGTCACTGCAGGCGCAGCCTTCTCCAAACTCACATTGACCATCTTCTGCAATGCATCCTGCCCAGCCTTCATCAGTTGTCTCACAGTCAGAACTGCAGGTGCCGTCCATACACAGAGCTGTACCTTCTCTGCAGCCTGAACAATCAGGATCAAGATAGCCACAATATGGATCAAGGGAACAGAAAGCATCACTGATCTCATTGCAGGCGCACTTGGCATCAAGTTCAACTCCTGAATCATCATAATAACAGATGTCGCCTGATATACAGCCATCCTGCTCGCCGTCACAATCAGAACAGTCGCATGATTCATCTTCATCACAAGATGTATCAAGGTTGCAGACACCCGGATAGTCTGTTCCGCAGGTGCCATCAGTCTGACATACTAATCCATTGTAGCAACCTGCATCCTCTGCACAATTTCTGCAGGTCTCTCCATTGTCCAATATTCCGTTGCCGCAACTACTGCATAATTTTGAAACATAATTACATACAAGATCAAAATTGCATGTATCTTGCTCTCTATCACATTCAGGACAGAAGCATGTATCATATACTCCATTAGTACAATCTCCATCACATAGTCCAGGATCAAAATCACAATCTTCAAGATCTGTGACGCATTCATCAGTCTCAGGACAGTATACTTCATTGATATCACAGAGATCTTTTAACATTCTGCATTGAGAAGCATCATATTGGCAATCTGCATCACAGCTGAGAGTACCGCTTGTATAATCACCAAAGTCAGTACATGTAAAATCATTGAGGTCTGTCCCGTCACAAATCTCTCCCGGACCGGCAATATTATCTCCACATGTATCATCCGGACATGAAGCAAAACCAAGACAATCCTCATCGTCACAATCAGTAGTGCCGTCACAATCATTATCCTTATCATCATCACATATTTCATCGGCAGAATACACTGCACCATCACATACTGACCAGACTTCAATATCCTGCAGACACTTCTGTTCACCAAAACTGCACTCACCTACATTTGTCTCTCCGCATGGCTTTTTTGCCTCAATGATCATTCGGGCAATATTTGAAAAGATATCTTCAAGATCTGCCCCATCCACTGAATAAAAATAATAGCCTCCTGTAATCGAGGAAATTTCTTTCAGATGGTCCTTATTGTCATTTCCAATACCTACTGCATGTATGGTGATGCCTTCTGATTTGGCCTGCTCTGCAATATCCAGTGTATATCCTTCTGCATATGATGAATCACAATTTCTATCTGCAGGAGTGCATCCCAAATATGAATTGGTCATGCCATCAGACAATAAGATTATGTACTGGTCAGTGTCAGACCTTGATTTCGCTTTTATCTCATCGATTGCTGCCTTTAGTCCGTCTCCTGTTGCAGTATACCCTGCCGCATGCAAAGCATCAACATTGTCCTTTAAAATGACTTTGTTTCCATCAGTCAAAAATAACATTGATGAATCCAACGTGGCCATATGATTATAAGATGTTTCAGATATCCTGTCAGATGCAAGCCATTCATACAAATCTATCAGGTTCTTTGCTGCAATTTTTGCAACTGCTATTCTGGTCTTTCCATTAGACGTCCTGTCTGACATGCTTCCACTCCTGTCAATCACCAGGGCAAGATCAACGCTGTAGCTTGAGACAATCGGAATGCACGGCTCGCACACATCGTTTCCTAGAACACTGCAATCTCCATACCCGTCACACAGACAGTCCTGTGCTTCACTGCATATACCATCAAAACAATACAATTCTTCATTGGTGGCTTCACATTCACAGGAGAATAAGTTACATTTCTCACCAATAATACATGCATCATCATCAGATGCATCACACTCATCACCAAATTCAAGATTACAAGTAGTTATTGGTTTGCAGGAGCATCCCTGAGTATCACAATAGAATCCTTTATCACAGTCAAAATCCCATCTGCAATCATCAAAGGCTGTGCATTGATTATCACATCCCGGAAGTGTATTGTCAAATTGGTATTCACAATATATATTGCAGGAATCATCAAATTCTAAAATATCATGTGTACAAGGATTGCAGTCATTGCAGGTTGTCGGACAATTTCCATCACATCTCTCTCCTTCATCAACAACATTGTTTCCACACATAGGGATACAGTCACTGTCTGTATCAACTGTGCATTCGTCAGGGCAGACAAGGTCATCATCTATGCATATGTTGCACTCAGATCCATCAGCAACACATGATCCGTCAGTGCATTTTACATTTGTATCATCTGTACACCCATTACCATCACAGTCATTTATCGACGGATTGACACATACAGGGCAGGAATTGGAACATGAAGCAGGACTATTCGGGTCATTGTCACATTCAGATGCATAGCATAGGCAGTCTTCAGGCCCATTAACAGGATTGTCTTCACCACAGTGTTTTTCGTGTCCTGCCGGACAATTACCATTCTTTTTTTCTTTATAATATATTGCACAGCCTGTTCCCTGAGAAACATGGCAGTATCCGCAAGAGTCTGCTCCTTCATAATCATATATGCATCTGCAATCAGAACATGCCTTTAAAGTGTAACCCGAATCAGGGGCAGGACAATCACTGTCAATTTCACAGCCTTCATACAGTTCATCAAAACTGCTATCGCCGCAATAACCGCAGGAAGGATCAGAATATTCAAAAGTATAACAACCTGCACTACACAGGATGCTTCCGGCACAATCGTCAGGGTCATCACAATCAACTAAACCATCACAATCATTATCACTCCCATCATCACATGAAGTCTCAGTTCCTCCGCAATCAGAATCTATGATATCAGTACAGAGATCCTCATCATTATCTGTTGTATCAAAGCAGTGCTGTTCACCAGAGATACAGTCAACCATGCATGTTTCAGATGCATCGCAATTTCCATCCCCGCACGGTGTATCCACATAATATATCGCCTGTGAAGGGTTGACAAGCCCTGCTCCCTGGATATTTGCATCCAATCCAAGATCAATTGCTGTATTTTTCAATGCCTCTTTCATCTCCTGTTGCGACCAGTCAGGGTGTTTTTGTTTCAGAAGTACAGCAATTCCCGAGACATGAGGAGCTGCCATAGATGTTCCTGCCAAACCTATATATTTTGTATCTTGATTAAGCTTTGTGCAGAAATCAAAAGCACAATACGTCTGAGTAGGATCCTGCTCTATGATATCTCCCGGATTGCAGTAGTCCTCTGCATCGATGCAATAACCAAACAACAAATAATTCAGGAGATTATGCTTATCATTAAGATAATCTGAAGGATATGGCGCAAACAATGATACTATCTCTGCCCTGTATGGATCTACCTGGTCGGGATTTTCTGCACCTCCCGGAGCAAGGACATCCGGCTTAGCATTACCAACAGAATTCGGACCTCGTGAACTATAGTCAGCAATCCCACTTTCCTTTGTTGCTGACCCAACAGAAATGACATTGTCGTAGTCTGCCGGATATGCTATAGAATTTTGCCCCGGCCCATCATTTCCTGCTGCAACAATAAATATTATACCTTGATTGACTGCACTGGTCACTACCTGTTCAAGCGGTTGGAGCATCGCCCTATCAGCATCCACTGATCTGAATCCCAGGCTCATAGTGATAACATCAGCACCTTGGTTTATGGCCTCTGATATTGCAGAAATCATATCATCAAGTCTTATAGCGTTATTTTCATCCATTACCTTGATTGCTATCAGATCAGCTTTTGGAGCAATCCCTTTAAACACTGAATCATCTGAAAAAATGATTCCTGCTACATGTGTTCCATGGCCGTGCTCATCAAGTGCAGATCCGCTTCCACTGTCAGATACCTGCCCATTCAGGCAGCATGGCTGACCGTCATATGCAGACTGTGAGCAGAAACAAAATTCATTTACCCTGTTGTCAGAGACGATATGCATCAGTGCGGTATGGGTCAGATCAACACCTGAATCAATCACTGCAATCTTGATACCTTCACCATGAAGGTTCTCATTGGCCCATATCTGATCAACCCTAAGCATGTCATCAATTGAAAAATCCATCATGGCTCTTCCGATTGAATTTGGTGTAATAGACTTAACAACCTCTAATAAAGATATTTTTTCAGCATTTTCTTCATCGATATCCAATACTATCGCATTCAAAGAATCAACAAATTCTTTTGTAATTACATCTTCCGGCATAGACAATTTTTCAAGAATCTGCGCTTTGTATTTTTTCTGCTTAGTGATAAGTTCTGATTTGTATTCATCAGTGAGCTTCTGCAGTTTTGCTTCGCTTTTTATCTTGAAAAGCAACATATACCATTTGTATGGGTTATACCAATACAGATTTGCAGCTTCAATCTTATACCTGTCATTGGCTGCAACAAGCTCTGCATTTTTCTGCATAACAGGAATCTCTTTGAATTCAACAATGAATCCATTATCTATCCCTGATCCAATAGGAGTAATTTCTTTTTGCTGCATATTGAACTGTGCAGATGAAAAACTGGCACCAAAGACTATGGTACCTATGAAAATATATGCAATCAATGCACTTATTTTATTTTTCATCATTTTATTCATTCTTTAAATGCATAATGGATCGGCACTGCAGTCCGGATCATTGCAGTCTATCTTTGAATCTAAATCATTGTCTATATAATCACTGCACTCTTCTCTGCATGCACCATTTGAACAGCCATTTGGGCAATCATGAATCTCTTCATCCAAAGATTCATCCTGACTGCAGAAGTATTCCTTAACACCTGAACCAACACAGTAATCTGACATTGTCTCCTGACTGATGCCTGAAGTAGTTGTGCCCTTCACAAAATAGTCTTTTCCATTGTCAGTATCAATACATGCATACCTATCCTCACATACTTTTGTTTCACTGTTGCATCTTGCATCATATTTTGTATATCTGATTGACGATAAGAATACAGAATCTTTTCCGTGCGACTTGATCTTGATCGTGTTCTTTCCTTCAGTGAACATGCATGAAAGTCCGGGATACCATGTAAATCTCCTGTTCAATATGTTCCCCTGTTGAGCAGCAACAGAAGTGAGCTCATAGTCTGATATGGTATATGCATTTCCTCCACATTCAATCCTTATGCTCTCCTCATCATGATAAGGCAGGTCCAAGATATTATAAGCAAAAGAGAAAAGATATTCTCCTTTTTCTGTGATTGTATTTGTCTCTATCTCAAGCTCACCATAATTTTTCACATAGTATTCTCCGTCCTGTTCACAGCACCAGGAATTTCCAATCTTTGCAAAACCTGCTGGTCCAACAATATCTACAACAAAATCACTTGTTTTATCAGCTGTATCCAATCCACTTTCTATACAGTATTCTTCCCAATATTGCCGCTGGGCACAGTGCCAATTATTACAGCAGTCTGCTCCACAGCTGAAGACTGCGCATTCTGCTTCTTCATTGTACTGACAACTGCACATTGTCGGATCGCATCCGGTTCTTTCTCTTTTCAGTTTCCCACTGCATATACTTTCTGAACACGCCCAATATGAAGGATAATTTCCCGAACTGAATTCACAACCTTCTCCCGGCTCAAGAACATTGTCATGACAAACAAAGCATGAGCTTCCAAACTTATTGGATGCTGAGCAAAGAGTATAGTCATCCTGATTCACTGTTCCATCTCCATTAGTATCAATATCAGAATCATAAATCTGGTTATCAATACCATTCTGGAGTATTATCAAATCATCTGTAGTGACCCATCCATCATTATCCAGATCGCATTTTCCGCATCCTGGACAATCATAATATAATTTTACATACAAATTAACACAATCTGCAAAAAGATGGCAGCTAACCTGTCCGAGAATCCCCTGAAAAGCAAACCTGTACCTTACTTTAAGATTCTTTAGCTCATCAAGTGTATCAACATATGCTGTCAGGTCAAAAGATTTTCTGCATCCATCATAATCCAATCTGCTGTCACAGATGCTGTGCCAGCCAGATGCATCAAATATCTGTATCACAACATCAGTGCCGGAAGGCGTCATCAGAGAATTCAGCTTGACCTCTGCAATACTCAGCAGATTTTCATTGACAATATCATCAGAGAGATCCCATTCCATATAGAGTGTCTGATTCTTCAGAACCTGGTACGTATTCAGCTTGATTGACCGCCCCGGCCTGCATAAAGCATCCTGGATGTCCTGACCAGTACTGTCAAAAGGGTAATTCAAAAACCCTGTTGTTTCGTCATTCCGATATGCTATCTCGGGCTTTCCTTCATATATGAATGAATCCATGCAGACTGCTGATGCTATGAATGAAAAAGATAGCATTATCAAGAGAAATAGCACTGTCTTCAATATTGTTTTTTTGATGGACATTCTCCCCTTTTTTTTTCTAAAATATACAATAATTGTTTTTTTTTATGAATTTATAAATCTTTCTACCTATGCATTAAAACAAAAAAAAAAAAGAAAGATAGGTTTAAGTGCAGGTTTGTCCGAAGAAACTATTGCAATGATCCCAATCATCCTGTGTAAGGTATCCATCACCATTCATATCAAACCTGTCCAAATCTGTTGATTGGGAAGATATTGCTGTTGCAATCTCATTGAGGTCAACTGTTTCGACAACCATGTCATCATCCATATCACAATCCTCGCATGTGGCTGCAGTGCAATCAATAGGTGTTCCTGCGACACATTCATTATTGATGCAGGTCTCTACACCATTGCATGGATCTTCATCGCTGCAGTCAGCGTCTGAATTGCATGCGATTACATATAATTCCTCTTCCTCACAAAGCGATTGCGGATTCACCGGTGCAAAAGCATACAGTTTTCCGTAATCTCCGAACAAATAGACATTACCTGCACCATCAATAGCAGGAACATTGTCATACAATTCTGAACTTATTGCAGATGTCTTAGGGTAGAAACTGTATTCATACACACGCGCTCCTGTAGCCTGGTCAAAACCCAGTAGCTTACCTGCAACATCTTCCATGAATATTGTGATGAACAACAGATTATCTGAAAGTACAGGATAGGATGCAACCACACTGCCTCTATATTCATAGACAGGATCGGTTCCTGTTCCAATATTTTCAAAATAATCCTGGTCTGTTGCCGGATCAAGCAGGGGCGTTTTCCAGTCAGATACTGCCCCAAAAATAGTTGGACCATTCACTTGAGCACATTCATTCATTACAAAATCAAAACAGCTTTCGCTATTTACATCATTACATGCAGAAGATGAAATATCCTCATATTTCGCATTTGTACATACAACAGTAATTGTCTCTTCTCCATCCCAATCGACCGGAAGACCTGCGTTCAATCCAATTGTCCTGCAATAGCTCCGGTATGCACTGAGGCAAGAGACTTGAGTTGCATCGGATGTAAATTTACAGCCTGGATTATATTGTTTAAGATCAGATATTCTGAACACCTGCGGCTCTCCGTCAACACAATAAACATCCATTGTACTGCTTCCTGTTCCAGTCACTATTCCAGCACCATAGCCTATATTTTGACAATATTGACTGGCTGCTTTTGCACATTCCCTTTCTCTCCATTTGGAAATTGAATCACAACCTGCCACACTTGACCTAAGCAAATCAATCGAAACACCTGTAAACAGTTCTCCTTCTGCGCAAACCCCTCTTGTTGTCGTATCATCAATATTATTCTTTATGGGCCATCCTCCATTATTATCCTGTTCATAATCCTCTATTCTGACCTTATTAAGCACTAATATTCCTTTCCACTCAGGTTCTCCTGCCTGAACTGCTTCTCTTTCCAAATAGAATAGATCATCATCTTTTTTTGCTAAAGCCATTCCATTAGATTTTCCAGTATTTTTTGGATAAGAAAGTATTTTTCCTGCAGTATCAAGCACAAGCAAGCCTCCACCATTATATACCGGATAATATATTCTTCCATCCTCAATCACTGGTGTCATTGAATAGTCCTCTGAAGTCTGCAAAATGTTTGTATCAAGACTCCATTTCACTCTTTCTCTCTCAGGCGTCACAGCCTGTATCAATGTCTCTCCGGCTGTATTTATGATAAGGTTGCTTCCCAAATCATAAGCAGGAACTGATGTTGTCGCACCGCCTAACCTGAACATCAAAGCACCAGTATACTTATTAAAGACTATCAGACCATCACCTGAATTAGATGAAACAAGCAATTTATCTTTCGCAACTAACAAACCACCAGTAGTTACTCCTTGTTTTGAATCGTCTCCTCTATCAACTGTTGTCTCCCATATCAGAGTTCCATCTTCAACATAATAGGCTTTGATAGTATTTCCAACAACAGCATAAACCAGATTTTCTGAAGCAGCCGGTGTGAGTATACCTTCAGATTCTGAACTTACCTGTTCAACCCATTTCATATTGCCTGTCTGTTTGTTCCAAGCTTTAAGTTCTCCGTTATATGCCAGGGTAAATACTGTGTCTGAATAGACTATGGGGCTTGTGAACAGATCATTATATACAAACTCTGACCAAATAGGAAGTGATGTCAGGCTTGACATCCCCACATAACTATTATATCCTTTCAGGTTGGAATCATGCTGCCACATTGACCAGTCCGTTTTTTCAGGGCTGCATTCATCATCATCAATAACACATTCTACTCCGGCAACTGTCAACTCAACACAGAATATTTCCGAATATGAATCAACTTTAGGAGGGATGCAATTAACATATTCAACAAAAGCTTTTGCACATACACCAGATTTTATGAATTCATCATCACACTGCACCTGAGCAACAGTGGTTGCATATTTATCAAATGTAAATCTCAGGCTGATGCATTCAACATCATTTACTGAATAATAATAAGGCATCAAATCTATATCAAAAGGGACAATCTGCTCTTTCATATTATCGCAGGCACTGCCTACACATATTGGTACCCATGAAATGCCGCAGTCCTTGCTTAGCTCTATCATTTCCACATCTGTCTCATGAAGTATATATTCCCCATCAATATACAACCTATACAGTCCATCACCAATATTAGGTGGATTGATAAGATCAGCCATATACCAATTCAATTGTATTGTATGGTCATTGCCATCATCTGTGTCAACTTCAATAAATGAAGCCCCATCACAATCATCAGGTATCTCATCAGCACGGAGAGGATGATAGTCTATCTGACCTGTGGTAGGCATGCTCTCATCACTGCCTGTGATTACAGTAGTATCCGGGCAGGCATAGTTTGGCTCTGGGCAGATATCCGGTCCGCCATAGCACATGGATGATCCCCACCAGCAGAAATTGCCTTCATTGCTGCTTGTATAGCAGGTCTGATCACAGTAGCATTCCTTCATTATCACGCAGTCATTACCACAGTCAGGACTGAAACCATCTGGCCATGTTGATGAATCCGTTATATCACAATCACCTACACATTCGATGGCAAAATCGCATTCTTCCAGAGATTCCTGCAAGATACCATCGCCGCAGAAAGTGCAGTCATATGTCTCACCATAGGTCGCTGTGTCTCGGCAACCAGTCTCATATCCCCCATCAATGCAAGAGGATGCTGTACATGCATAATCACAAGTACCATCATATTCCGGTTGGTAAATGCCATCACCGCAATAGAAGCATTCATCCTCTGCCATGCATCTGCAGTCACTTCCGCATTCTCCGGGGAGCCCTTCGGGTGTAGCACAATCATATCCAATAGGGCCTATCCATTCATAGAGATACTTGCACTCATTAACATTTGGATCCCAGCACATACCGAGGTTCTCATTGCAGTCAAAGCAAGCAGCCCTGTTTTCCATTTCATCTTCACTGCTATAACATGCTATTGGTTCACAGAGATTGTATTCACATACCTCATTTGCTGAATCATACACTCCATCTCCACAATAAAAACTCGGTGGATTGCTGTCACACTGGCAGTCTGTTCCACAATCATATTCCTGATCTCCAACCTTGCATTTATTTCCCGGATATGGTGCATTATAATCACAACCTTCCTCACCATTCACAATACCATCACCACACCATTGGCACACTGATCCAAGGCAGCTGGTATATTCAAGACTTAGCTTCATGCAGCCAATGAACTCATGGCAACTTCCTGCATTCCATGTGAGTATTATCAAGTGCACACCGCCAATATCATTAATATCACCAACAGAATTTATGTATGGAAGAAGATTGCATGTATCACTCTCTATTGGCCCCTGTGTAAGACTTTCCCATGAACAGCCTTCTACTCTGACAGCTTTCTCATGGACATCATTTAAGGTATCAACTGAACCTGGTATGACCTGCAGCCATATTTCAGCAGCAGCATCATACTCTTCATGAGTTATATCTACTTCAAGCTTTGAAAGTGCAGTTGAATCAATTAAGTCAAGAATATTCAAGTCATCAGTATAGCTGTCACTGTACCACCATGCATGCACAATCCGCGGATCATTGCTTGAATAGGTGCTGACATCAAAATCTGCCCAACCATTGTTTGAACCGGCATTTGGTTTTGAAGATGATGCTGACTCGCATGTCCCGAAGAGAGCATTGCATTCTTCCTGTGTGCTGCATTTTTCAGATGCAGGTATATCCGGACCGCTGATTTCTGAAGGAGCTGGCGGATTCACAGCCACCTTTTCAACATCTTCATATATAAAGCCTTCATCCACATTTGTATCACAGGATTCTGAATTTGTATTCTCACAATCACAGTTGATTCCATTGTTATTAGAATCAGGATCAACCATGCAGTCAGTCGTCTCTGTTGAAATGCTGCATGCCTTGTATGCAACACATTCAAGATTTGCATCAATTTCTGTGCAGATGTTCCTGCATCCACCATTGACACACTGATTTGCGCCTGTACACCTGGCATCATAAGGATAACCTATGCACAAAAGGCAGTCTCCGTCATTATCAACCTGGTCACACACTTCAGGTGGCATTTCAGGCGGAATAACAGTAAGTTTTGCACTGCCTTTGCAGCTTGCTGCTTCGCCAGCATCAACAATCAGAAAGTACAATTCATTACCTAAATTTGCAGGTATCTGAAGGCTTTCAAACAGATAATCCCCAACAAAGTTATAGTCACCGATGACCTCATCAACCAGAACAGCAATCTGATTCTGGTTTCCATCAACAAGCGTGATGATAACCCTTGTCTCATCACGAGCCTTATCACCGCAACAAGAAAGATCAGAAAGTACTACATCAAAATAATCTCCTGGCATCAATGTGTCTGACACTGTATTGATATTCACATCTCCAAGTCCTTCCGGATGCACAGTTATTGACCCTGATTCTCCTTCAGGATTATCCATCCAGACTGCACCTGCCTTTATCATTGCATCAAGCATCGGAGATATTGCCGGGCAGTTGTTTCCACTGCATGAGACTGTAGGATTCCACTGGCATAAATGGTTATCATAGCATGCATTTGATCTCCAACCCCTGGAATTATACCTTGCACTAGGATCTTCAAAAGGAACATATGACGATTCATCTCCCCTATACAGCATCATTTCAGTATAACCATAGGCTTCGCTGCCTGTATTGGTCACCTTGAATGAATCATCAAGCCAATCAGTCCCCTCTATTGAACCGGGCACTTTTGTGCAATATCCTGAACTCTGGCATGCTGAATCTCCCTGATAAATAGTATAAGCAAGCCAATATAAGAATGTCGAATGAAAATTGTAAGTCATCGGTGATGAGATAAGGCTCCTGTCAAAAGATATCTTCATATTCCTCTTCGGTGCATCAGAGGACACCTGATTTTTTCCGATATTGTTCAATCCTCCTGTCACCACAAGAGATGCTTCCTCACAGGTTTTTGACCCGCAATTATCCACCTCAAAATTGTCTCCCTGGTCATAGATCTTTATTGCTGGATATGTATCTCCTATAGGATAAGGCGGGACATCATTTCCGCATGCATATGAAATCTTATCAATAGATATCTCAACATCGCCGCATACATCTCCTGCATCATACACTATAGTAGGGTATTCAAAAAACCTGGTGCTTCCGCTGCCGTCCCAGCCAAAATAAAGTGAATATCTTGCTTCGTTATCAGGATCTCTGATTAGTTTTGCAGCTAAGACACCTGTACTAAGTACGAAAATCAGTAATATTGACAATAGGAAAATTTTATTTGGCTTATTCATTTTTTTTTGCTCTTGGATTTTGTTGATTTTGCCTTTTTCTTGGACGCTTTTTTCTTTGCCTGTTTTGGTTTTGGCATCTGGTCAGCTGGTTTCACAGCAGGTTTCTCTGCTGACGCAACTGACACTGAAGATTTTTCCGGCATACTTCTTTTTTCACTTGGTTTTGGCTCTTTTTTCTTTGGTTTGAGAGAATAAAACAGGACCACAATCATCACAATGATGATCAATATATACAAAAGCATGACAAAATTTGACTTCTGGACAGCCTCTGCTTTTTTCAGCTCAACAACCTTTTCCGCTTCCATGCCGTTGCTTGAAAAAATAAACTTATACGTGCCTGGTTCTATTACATCATCAATCTTGAGAGTATCATAGAAATCATAGACTCCTGCTTCTTCACCTGTCTCCAATTGAACAACTCTTACATTGACCTTTGAATCTTTGACAGCATTGCCTTTTGAATCAAGTACCTCTGCCTTAATAATGATGCTCTCATCCAAAACAAGTGTCTTTTCTGTTTCCTTTGCATCAGGATTCTGTTCATTGGTTATGACTATGCTAAATTGGTTTTCAGCAGGTTTTGCCCTATCTATGAACAGCTCCGGCAGCACCTTGACAGAAAATTTATCAACAAGTTTTCCAGATTTATCATACACTTCTGCTGTAATCGTAAATTCATCTGTCGCAACCTTGCCGACTTCGGGAAAATCATAAGTCTTTTCAAATACATTGTTTTGCCAGAAAACACCATCTGAAAATTTTTTCAGGACATTTGGGGTCTCACCTGAGATGCTGATCTGAAGATTTCCTTCAAACTCACTCAACCCGTCAGGAGAACCGGACACAACCACAGTCACTCTGCCATCTTGAGACAAATCAACACCTGCGGGATAAAGCTCTCTGATCCTTGCAGCCGGACCTTCAACAACCATCCTTCCTCTATACAATGAATAAGTATCATCAGAGTCCTTGACTTTCTCAGAATTAAATGTCCTTTCATCAAATACTTCTATCCTCAATGCATACGCTCCTGCTTTTTTCGGGACCGGAATATCCAGTTCAATCATTTTTTCTTCAAATCCTGTCAAAATGAAATCTTCTCGGATATATCCTATAAAATTGCCTTTATCCATTGCAAGTGTCTGGTCTTCAGGAAGGATTTCCCATAGGACATAAGGCTCTTCTGTGTCATCCCATTCATAGACACCGTATATCAATACAAGATTTCTTTGTTCAGAACCATAATTTTTCACTCCAACCTGTGTTCTTGCTGTCCCGCCGGGACTAACTATAGGACCATATACTCCCATTATGCATTCTTCAGCATAATCATTATACATATTTTTTCCGCAGACTAGTGTCTTTTCCCTGACAATCCGCACATCCCTGAATGGATTGTTGGAGATCTTCAGGTCAGTTGACTTAGCACCGCTCAATATGAAAGGATGTCCGACATAGTCTGTCCTTTCAGATTTAAAATATACATCAAACCTATATCCTCCCTGCCTGAGATAATCAGGTATGAAAAAATCATATTTAAGATTCTTGGACTCGCCCGGCAACAGGTTTATATCCCTGAAAACTTTCTCTCTGACAATATTCTCATTAGCCGCATCAACAAACACGAGATCAACAACCAAATATCCACCCAGAATAGGATAGGATTCACTGTTCTGTACTGTCACTAATATATCTGCTCTTTCTCCGCCAGTATAATCATCCTTGCCTGTTGCCAGAGAATTTATGAATATTGACGGAACATCCACTCCAAATGCTGATATTGCTGTTATGACCAGAAAAAATAATGCCAATGTTGTTAGTTTGTGTGTTTTCATTTTTTGTTATTCGGAAATCCTTGTTAAGCTAATTATTCGGTACCAATCCCTCATCATATACAACAAGTCTCAGAGAGACATCATCATTGCCGGGGATGTTGTTTTGTACATATTGCACTATCTCTTGAGGAAGAGAACAGGTCTCTCTCAGTCTGACTGTAGATGAATACGGACCGCATCCATCAACAGGTTCCCAACTGCCTGTATCCGGATTGTACCATTCAAGATATATTATTGAAAAAGTATTTTTATAAGTAATTGAAAACTCAAGGGAATTAAAAAACAGAATTTCATCAATCCCTCCTGAAAATAATCCTTCTGTCACGTCACTCCAGTCAATGTATATGTATTTGGGAAACCCACTCATCAAAACACTTGATGAATCCAGGCAGTCTTCCAGTTCAGCAGTGATATCTGTACCCTGGCCATTGGAAGGCGGCTGTGGATAATCCACTTCAGATAATATCCCTCTGTCAAGAATTTTTATGTCCATTACTAAATTCCATGTGTATCCTTCATCAACACCATCATCACATATCACTAAACCCGCAGGCGTTGTTGCAGGGCTGCAGGTAGGGCAGCAGGCTGCCTCTTGACCATAGATACAGCAGTCGCAATTCACACCATTGCCATTTGAATCTATATCAAGGTTCCAGATTGAATAGCCGCCATCATTGTAGCAGAGCTGGCCATAATAGGTCAAATCCGGATCATCAGAATGCTGAGCACAATGATTGCAGTTATTGTTATCATCCTCAATATTACATATCTCAGCGCCGCATTTACATTCATCAGTGCTTCCAGATATATATATTGGCTGGATGCATGATCCCGGACAGGTATTGTAGTACGGGTCACCTGTCAACGGTGTGTACCATTGATAGTCCGGCTCTCTTGAATCATCACATTGCTCGCCATTCTCCGGCTGCAAAATACCATCTCCGCATGCTGTGCAATCGCTTCTGCAGCCGGGATTGAATCCATCCGGCCATGTACTTGAATCACTGACACTGCAGCTGCCTGTGCATTGAATTTCCGGATCACAGAATTCGTATTCCTCCTGATAACTGCCGTCTCCGCAAAAAGTGCAATCATTACGGCACTCACCAGGTCCAATAATGCCATCACTATTCTCATCCCAGTCATTCAGTCCGCCCCGATCACAAGTTTCAACATTTATCTGTAATACATTATCTCCACAGAAAGTGCATGCGTCTTCCCCAAAGGATTTCTGCCTGCAGCAATTTGGATTATAAGGTTCTTCATTGCAATTGACCCCGGGAGGGTTGTTCGCTTGATCGTCAGCTAAATAATCGCAAGTCTCATCATGTTCTGGCTGCAAATACGTATCGCCGCAGAATGTGCAGTCAGACCTGCATTGGTCAATGTCCCAATTCGGCTCGTCTATCTCATTGCCGTCATCGCAGTATTCATCATACTGGGGCTGCAAAACTGAATCACCGCAAAATGTGCAGTCAATCCTGCACTGCGCTGAATCTGTGTTCGGCTCACTAACTGTATTGCCGTCATCACAATATTCACCGTCATTCAATAGGCTGTCCCCGCAGCAGGTGCATGCATCTGCACCAAATGAATCATCCCTGCACTCCTGACCATTTGTTTCACAAATAGTGCCTGTATAAGGATTATTATCCATATATATGGATGGGTTTGCAGCATATTCGCATGCCATATCTGTAACATAGCTCCAAGCACCATCTCCGCAAAAAGGCAGATTACATTTGTTACCGCATGCATCAGTATCATCTGTATTGCCATCATCACACTGTTCCCCTGATTGGACAATCCCGTCCCCGCAGCAGGTGCAGTCAGACCTGCAGCCATTGCCATTGTCCCGGCAGGCATTTGCAGCTCCATTAGGGTTCCATATCGGACCCACATATTCGCATGATCTGTCAGTTGATGACTGCCAAATACCGTCACCGCATCTTGGCGGGGGTGGCGGCGGCGGTTCTTCTCCCTTGTTGTGAACCAATATTCCTTCTGCAAAGAATGTTCCTGACCCAGCGACATCCTTAAGATTGTATGTCTGTACTTCTCCTTCGATATATTCAATATCAACAATGCCCATCCAACTGCCAGTCAATTTCTGCACTTCATATCCTGGCTGGATACTCTTTACATATAGACCAGCATCCATGAATGTTGCGACAGGATCCATAGAACCCCATCCTTCATAATTTTCACTCCTTATATAGATTGGGTGCTCATCCGTTACCTTAAGTTCTGTTCCATCCTCAAGCAATACATGATAATATCCCTCTCTCACTGGAGACTCCAATTCCAGGACTTCAGAAGCAGTATATTCTCCAGTTATCTCATTATATGCCCTGATATAGTCTCCAACTTCAATATCCTCTATTGGCACAGATGTACCATCATCAAGCGTAACTCCGGTCCCAGGTAGAAAACAACACTTATTGTGCACCAAGACACCTCCTGCAAAAAAAGTATTGGTTTTTGAAACTCTCTTCAAGTTAAAGGTTTGGACATTTTCATCAACACGGATAATATCTACTATTCTTACAAATTTTCCATCTTTATTAAACATCAAATCTCCAACATAATAGTGCTCTGCAAGTATTCCAGTCTCCTCATAAGTCGCCTGAGGATTCAGGCTTGCCCAACCCTCATAGCCATCACGCACAACATACATCGGATGATTATCTGTCACATCAACTTCTGTGCCGTCTTCAAATTTCACAATAAAATAGTATGTCCTAGGCGTTTCACTAACTTCCAATACCTCGTTGACAACATATTCATTTCTCTCTGTGTTATAACCCACTACCATTTCACCAATTTCAATATTCTCAATAGGTTTTGTTGTTCCATCAGCCATCTCAACCAATGTCCCTGGAAGAAAGCAACCTTTGTTGTGTACCAAGACACCTCCTGCAAAAAAGGTGTTTGTCCTTGACACTCTTTTCAGGTTATAGGTCTCAACATCATCATCAACACGGATGATATCAACTATCTTGATATATTGTCCAACATTATTAAACATCATATCTCCTATATAATAGTGTTCTACCGGCATCCCTGTCTCATCATACGTCATCTGTGGATTCAGACTTGCCCATCCCTCATAATCATCTCTTTTGACATACATAGGATGATTGTCTGTGACCCTGACTTCTGTGTCATCATCAAATTTGACAACAAAATAATAATCTCTTGGAGTCACACTGACTTCCAATACTTCATTGATTACATATTCTCCTGTATTCTCATCATATCCAAATATCTTGTCACCAACCATGACTGTCTCAATTGCTTTGGTTGAACCATCTGCCATCTCAACCAATGTCCCTGGAAGAAAGCAACCTGCCTTGTTGTGGACTAAGACGCCTGCTGCATAATATGTATTATAATTTCCAACATCTAATAAGTTGTATGTTATGACCTCACCATAATTCTCTTCAATAGAAAAGACCTCAACCAAATCAGAATTAACATCCTTAAAATGTTGACCCACTTTAAGCTGTGCTGGCTTCCATCCGTGCCTGTCCATTGTCATCTGAGGACTTATTGCTGCCCATCCCTCTTCGACTGTCCAGAACGGATGTTCAGAAGTTACTTCAATATATTCATTAACAATATACATATCATCATGAGGACCTGACCATGTTCCACCAATCTCAACTGCAACCTGGACATCATTTTCCACATCATAAGAAAGCACTTCATCCCCAACCTGGATGTCCTCAATATTTTTTGTGGTACCATCTGCCAAAGTGATCTCTGTACCTGCTGTAAAACAACTGCATACAGTGTTTGTGCATGTACAGTCACCACCGCAATCAGGATAACCACAACAAGGTCCATTCGGACATTTGCAGGAACACCCTGCTTCAACCACTGAACTCAACATCAAAGATAGAATCACACTAATTAGAATGATAACATAAATTCTCTTTTTGTTAATTTGTGCATACATCATTTTATAAGTCCCAATTTTGCTGACAGGTATAATTCATACGATAGATCTGATAGGTAATAAACATTTGCATCATCATCATCACCATAAAATCCTGACCTAACTGCAAACTTATTTGAAAGATCATCTTTAAAAGCACATGGTTCACTAGTTGTTCCAAACCTTTCCATTATGATTGAGTTAACTTCATTTGCCTTATTCCAATATGACCTGTCACCGGTGTCTTCATATAAACTTATTAAAATTTCTATACAAGGATGAACAAGAGCAGGAGCCAAATCTTCACGATCCAGCAAATACTCATACAACCCATTATCAAAAAAATTCTTTGTATCTTGGGTTGACTTACCAGATGCTTTAAAATATTCATATTCAACCAGTTTTACCCAACATTCCTGTTTTGGTTCATCTGGAAGTGTTTCAAGCTCAGATATCTCTTTACCTCTTAAATAGAATTTCTCAGCCAAATTTACTGCTATCACCTTTTCCTGTGAATCTTCAAATAGATATGAAACCGAAGAAAGTCCTGTGGATCTCATTGTGGCAGTCATTATCTCTGAAGCAGAAGCACTAAAATCCCAAATATTTTTAACTCCATCTCGTAACATATCCACAAATTTGGTTTCATCACTCAAAACATTTTTGTTTTCTAAAAAGGAGTAAGCTTTGCTCAAGACATGAAACATTATTACTGTAGATCTATAATATTCATTTGAATAGGTTTTTGTAATTGGAGAAGGTTCATATGCAGTCTTTAAATGATTATATACCTGGTATAGTTTCTCTTCTGTTTCTCTAATATTATCAATATAAACACTATCGCCTGTTGCATCATACATTGAAGCATACGCAAGCATTGCCCAAGAATAAGTGGCAAATGGATTCTCGTTGTTTGGCAATGTGTTTCCCTCACAATTTACATAGATTGGATATTCATTCAATTCATCAGAAATTCCAGGATAACTATACTCTTCTTTTAATTCTGGGTTTAATCCTTTTACAATTTGAACATTTCGTTCTTTCATTCCATCAATAAATATATCAACTTCTTTAGCTGCTTCATTAGAATATGTTTCTCCAACAGGTTCCTGTTCAACAGGCACTTCCTGTTCAACCGGTGCTTTCCCGTAGAACATCACTCCAACTATCACTCCAACAACAACAAGAATTCCAACAACAACCAAGAGCATATTAGAGCCTTTAGAAAAGTCAATCTTCCCCTTTTTCATAATTGCAAGTCCCCTCTTTGTTTGCATCTACCTTTTTTTATTAGCTGAAAGTTTAAATACTTTTCGGTTCATAACAGCAGTCAAAATCAATATCATCCAGATACATATAATATAGTATACCATGAAATGCAATAAAAATATATCAATCAATCATTGCGGCAAAACCCTTATCCTTGCATCCACTTTTGTATCTGGAAGAGGTTCAATTGTCCTTGACAAAGTCTTGCAGTCATATACGAGCAGGTTCTCATCAAGCTTCAGCGAAGAGCTGATGTAATTGAGCTCCAAGCTTGACTCTATTGTATTGTATGCATCTGGATTGAATTCCGGATCAAATTGGATAAGTGTCTCTTCTTCACCAGGGACATCCAATGCCTGGAAAGTCAGCTTTGCGACATTGCCTATGCCTGTTCCGCAATCCCTTGCTACAAACCCGACTGATATCCTGGCAAGATCGCGTCCTTGTTTAGGCCCTATTGGCTCACCTCCCATGGCAAAAACAGGAAAATAATCCTCTAATCTGGGATGGACACTCTCAACATTGTTCTCATCCATGTACCATAGAGCATACGTCGGAGGATGGAGATTCCTCATAGGAAGCCCTCTTGGATCAGTACCAAGTATCTTCATGAACAGAGGATTGTCTTCTCCTGTTTCAGCATCAATGACTTCATGACCTATATACTTCACTACATTGTTATCAAAGCTGAGTGTGAACTGTACTCCTCTTATATCTTCTACACACCCCAATCTTACATAAACATAGAATCTGGATCCTGCCCGCACATTTCCATATCCTTCAAATTCTTCAATCGGGTTGCCGCTGAAATCGTACAGTTCAAGAGCCACCTGGTTTCTACCAATTCTTACTCCATCAAAATTATTCTTTGTGATGCAGTGGTCAGTATAATTATGTTTTAGCTCTTCAATAAATCCTCCCTTCACCTTGATCGGAAGAATTGTTGTATAGGTCTTTATAGGTTCATCCAGTTCCAACAGCTCAATATCAAGTATATCTCCTCGTATATATGCACGGTATTCCTTATTATTAAGACGATATGGGATATCAAACCACCGGATATAATTATTATGGACCTGTGAAGCCAGAATCACTTCACTCTTGATATTCTCACCAAAATTCTGCATGGCAAGGTAATCTCCCTCATCAGTTATGTCAAATATCTTGGTCTTGATGATAGCAAGAAAACCTATGAATGTGAAGAAGATGATAGTGAATATCATGACCATCTCAAAAGAGACCTGTGCTTTTTTCCGATATGTTTTTTTCATTTTCAAAATCAATCGCATGAAATTGCTGACAATGCTGTCGGACATATCCCAAGTCCGCTATCTTCAAAGGTCAGAGGATCAACCGGGAATTTCCTCATCTTGAGCTTATTGATGAAACTGTGTTCTGTATATCCGAAAGGACCTGCTGAATCCAGAATATACTCATCTCTCCATATGGGCAGCCCATCATTTCTGGGATCATACATGCCTTCAATATTCACCAGAACCTCCTTATGGGTATCTCCCTTCCAGGAGGCAATCCCCATGCCATCCTTGAAATAATATGTTATGTCTGCACCGATCTTCACCATGAAAGGTGATACCTGGCGCACATCAGTGATTATGATATCAAGATCTCTTATATCCAATTGTATATCCATGAATCTCTGCTCCAATTCATATGTCATTGCAGACAGTGTATTCTTGTTCAGGTTGAATCTGCTGTTTATCTGAGGGATTGTCCTAAGGTCAATATCATTACCATTCCTGTCCGGGTTCAGCAAAAAACCAATGCTCATTGTCAGATTGAATTCCTTATCAAATTCACGATATTGGTTGAATTCTGATATCACATCCAGACCGCTGCAGGAAAAATAAGCCACTGAACAATGCCCGTCTGCTGCTCCCGCTGCATTGGCTGCATACATGCTCATGGCACCAAGCGCACTTTTTCCTGATGCATATATCATCCTATCAAAATATCTGTCATCAAGATCAATTATTATTGAATTGAGTGTCTCAACACGAGCTCTGGTGGTCTCCATCTCAGTCTCCTGCATCTCATATTTGGTTGATAGCTGCAGTGAAAGATAAAATACAGTGACGATGAAGACAGATACCAATGAAAAAAACACTCCTTTTTTTCCCGGATGATATCCTGATGCTGATTGAATTGGTCTTTTCATCTTTTGTTCCACACCCAAAATTCAACTGTGAAAGGTCCCCAAAATTCTATTGTTGGCTTCTCTTCCCAATAACCTATGATCATCTTACGGGAAAGGAGCAATGTATTGCTACGCTTGATATTCATATCACCATAGAACAGGTTCATGTCTGAACTTATATCATAAGTAATGCCTGTCTCGGAATTATATATGACCTTCTTACCTGAGTTTGTATCAAGAATTACTGCAACACCGAATATATCATGATTCATCAGCTCTCCCTCATACAATAATTCATTGAGAAGATATTTTGATACAACTTCCGGTGAGCAGGATGAACATCCGGAACCTGTATCCAATGGCGTATCCGGATACCCTTTGAGGCTGGTCAGCAGCGCTATTGAGCTTCCTCTTGCATGAAGCTCGCCTATCAGTTCAGTGATGGTGTTGTTCTCATTATATATTCCCTCTTCACTGCATAGGATTATATCAATATTTCTCTGCATCCCTGCGCAGTCAACCTCAATCTCATGGAGTCTTGTATTTGAAAACAGATTCATAATATCCCTGGATGAATGCTTGTTTATAAGGATTGAAGATCTTGCCGGATTTGTTGAAAGTATCAGGACAAAACCTACAAAAAGGATTATCACTGCCAAAAAACCATCAAGCATGAAAAAATATCCCTTCCTGTGCTGTTTTTTCACTGACATTTTTTTCTTTTCTCCGTGTTCATCATTGTCTTGCACACACTAAAACCCTCATGTTCAAAAGCTCACCTTTTCCGTCCGAATATACGAACATGACCGGTTTGGACATGATTATTGTCTCGATATATGGTGATGTCTTGCATTCGGGCCGCGGATCATCAATACTAGGTATATTCTGCGGATTCCCCCCGCATCTGATACCTGTGCCCATGCTTATCATATTATCAGAAGAGTCTCCTCCCCCAACATGATGCAGTATCTCTCCGTCAGATTTTTCAAAATAAATGCAGACATCAATCTTTGTAAAATCAAATTCATTGATGTCACCGAGAACAATGGATATTATGTCTGTCCGCAGTGGCCTTATATCATCATAGAAATCTGTTGTTCCATCTCCGTTGGTATCAGGATTGAGCGGATCAGTACCATAGATCAGCTCATCCCAATTAGAGACCCAGTCATTGTCCGGATCTCCGTATGTGCATGAATAATTATATGCTGAAAGTGAAGGTGCGCTTCCGCATTCATCTGTAATGTCAAGCCCGAAATATTTCTCCCAAGCATCAGGCAACATATCTGAATCATCATCCGAAAAAGTGCCTGGGTCGATGTTCGCTGCCAAAAGAGAAAATTTTACGCCGACAGGATAATTTCCATGATTCGTCGGATAGAGATCTTTCACAAAAGGATCCATTCCAAAATACAGGTTAGCTTCATTCACATCATTAAGTCCATCATGATCAAAATCACCTTTCCTGACATCTCTGTTGTATCTCAGATAATTTGGCATGCATTTCACACATAGCCTTCCATTCGGATAGATTCCTTCATAAGTAGGATTAAAGCTGAAGTCGTTATTGTACCCTAAAAAATTGCATTTTGATTCAGTCTCTCCATCTAAGAGAACACCTGTCTTTGTTGCATCATCGCTGCCATCAAGCACCCTGTTAGGGATAGTGTCTTCTTCATAGAATTCATCAGTGAACTTTGTATCAAAGCCGCATGGCAATGTAAAATCATACCAATCATGATTCTCCTGATTAAAGACAGCAGTCAGCCCTCTCTCCGGTCCGATTGCATCCTCATCAAGATCTTCATACACTCCGTCAAATGACGAAAAAATCATTCCTGCAAGACTGCTTCCTGTGTTCTCAATACCATTTTCCATCTCCCACCAATCATCCAGTGCATCGCCGACAACCTCACCGCCGTCCTCTTCACTGTCCTGCGGATATATATCTCCATTTTTCGGATCTGTACCTTTTTTCAATTCTTCAATATTAGAGCGAAGATCATTGTCGCAATCATTAGGATTGGCTGAATCAATCGGACACAGCTTACTGTCCTCCCACGTGTCTCCGAGTCCGTCACTGTCCTTATCAAAAGACTCATAAGGCAACTCTGAAAAAAGAATGAGTTTGTTCTCGCTTACCTTATATTCCTTCAGAAAATTAATCCTTGTGCTGGGAATCGTCTCTATGCTGGTGAAGACAAAATCTGCCTGGACATTAAGAGTCTTCTTCTGCTTGAAAATTGGTATCTCACCTATTGCATAGAAAAAAAATGAGATTGCAACGATGAACATGAGAAAGCCCAGTATCAGGTCCATGCTGATGACCTGGGAATTCCTATGTTTAAATCTACCTCTTTTTTTCATCTGTTAGTTTCCTATACGTTTCCTATACTATTGTATACTCAGAATTAAATAAGCTTTTCTATTTAAAGATTTTATTGTTGAAATATCACATCATGTCTAACTATGAGTCGAAGCAGTTTATCTCATTTGACACTTCATCGATTATAACACATGTCGTGCCGCCTCCTGCATAGCAATCCATGACAAAATTTTCAGGATCCTTTGTCCCTGATTTGATGGTCTCCAGTTTGAAATTTTTAATACCTGATGAGAAATCCCTCGGCGGAAAACACCTTGTATCAAGCGATGTCGGCGCCCATGCCCCTTTTTGGAAGTCATCTACCCCGCAGTTCTGTTCATAATCATAATTGTCAGCACCATCATATAACCTGATCCCGTCGCTGTTTGTAAGATCAGGTGTATTGCAGAACCAACCTGCAACCTCATGAGGAAGTATAGGTACATCAAACTGATAATAATAATTTATCCTGGAACCGCTTGATTCAACAACAATAATCAGAGTATATTCATCATCTTTCTTATCAGTCGGGTCCTGTTCATTGAAATATACTGCCATATTTGCTACTTCTTCAGGCATCTCCACTTCAATCACTCTTTTTGAAGGCACTCCAAAAAAATACATCTCCCGTGCAGTGTTTATGAGCTCACCTGCAAGCTGGTTTATTTTCTGCTCTATGATCCTGTCATTAGAAGTCTCAACATAATTCCTGAAAAGATACATCCCGGGTATCAGGAACATGAAGACAATCCCTATTATAACAATGTATTCCATTGCTGCCTGGGCCAACCTCTTTTTCATCTGAATTGGAATGTAGGAAATGCATTTTATATACTTTTTGGTAACAGTTTGTAAAAATAAAACACATTACAACATTACTAATGATTACAATAGAAAAAACTTCTATACTTTTACTAATGCTTTGCTCTTCTTCAATTCATCAATATCCTTCACACCGATACAGAACATCGCAGTCTTCAATTCATCAATGATATTCTTAATGACCTTTTCAACTTCAAAAGCGGAGATTGTTGCGGCCTTCAGCAAAGGAAGTGCAAAACCGCAAAGGTCTGCACCAAGGACTATTGCTTTAGCAATGTCAACTCCTGTCCTGATGCCGCCGGAAGCAATTATTGCAGCACCTAAATCCTTATTCAATGCAAGTGATTCTGCAGTAGATATTCCCCAGTCACAAAAAACAGTATAGTCTTCACCATTATTTTGTCTGTAATTTTCTACGCAAGCAAAATTTGTACCTCCGCTTCCGGAAACATCAATATACTTTATGCCTGTTTTTTTTAATCTCTCTCCAACTTCATTTGATATGCCAAAACCCACTTCTTTCACTATCAGCGGACAATCCAATTCCAAATTTATTCTTTTTATCTTATCAAAAAGATCTTTGAAATTCCTCTGCCCTTCTATTTGCAGCGCTTCCTGCAAAGGATTAAGATGCAGGCAGAGCGCATCTGCTCCAATCAATTCAACCGCAGCTCTGCATTCTCTAATTCCGTAACCATA
>JAHIYL010000095.1 GCA_018815145.1 Nanobdellota archaeon
AAGCTTATTTTGAATGACAACTTTATATTTTTTGGATCATCCGGGCTTCTAACATATACAGCGTAATAACCTTGGTCATTTTCATATTTCACTTCAACAGATGTCTTATCAGTCTCCTTTGTCCATGGTTCTCGGATATAGCGGTTCAAAGAGCAAACAGAATTAGATATACTAAAATAATCTTTGACAGATAATGATCCCTCCTGTGGTGCAACAGGCTTATCAGGTGGATTTTCTGCTTCTGCCGGGGCAGCAGGTTTCTCATACCACGACGGGAACTGAGTTTGATCAGAGCATACTGATGCCAGATCACTGGTGACAGTAAAACTATTGATATAAGGGTGGTCTGCATCAAATAGAACAGGTAATAGGATCATGTCTCCATTGCTGAGGCCGATGACAAGGGATTGTTCTGCAAAACTGCCAAGACCCAAGATCTGCCGACTGTTGTCAAGTGTTACTGCTAGGCAGCCTTCGGGTGCAATACAATCGCCGCTAGGGTCAGTAAATTGTATTGTGTATGATAACATAATATTCTCTGGATCATTTACAGGTGACACCTTAACACCATAAACTTTGTTGTCTTCATATTTCACTTCAATATATGTCTTCCCAGTTTCCGCTGTTCCATATACTGGGGAATATTGTCCCGTGTTGCAGGCAGAAACTTCAATATGATGATATCCTTTGTGAGATATTGGCACATCTGAGGGAGTAAGCACACCTGCTTCTTCTGTCCCAGCAAACTCCGCAGCCGAAGCATCAGGTTCTGCCTGGATCATGTCCTCGATGTCATCCCAGTCCATGAGCCATATGTATTTCCACCAGTTGGCAAGCTCTCCGTGTATGCCAAGCTCTTTTTTTTTTGGGATACGGGTAAACCACCAGTCATAGTACCCCTGTTCAGTGCAGCTCCATGCATTGCAATCAATGGGTGCTGAAGGATAAGTGGAAGGGTCTTTGTTCTGCGGATACTCTGTCTGCCAACTGTCACACCTGCTCAAAACAGGCGGTGAGTCAGGGATAGAGTCGTCTGTCTTCCCATTAATAAGCTCATAATGTTTTCTGGCGTTTGGAGGGAAATGAATGTTGCCGCAAGCTTTATCATCCGGGTTTTCAGGAATTGTATTGGTATCGACGTAGTGTGTGTCAGAATAACCCATGGAATACAATTTTTTGTTTCCATCCCATTTTTTGTATATGTTTGGAATATAATTGTCCAGAATGCTTTCTGTCCTGTGTCCGAATGAATGAATTGTCTCTTCTGGTCTGTAATAATTAAGCCCCAATACTACAAACTCACGCTTGCAGTCCTCCACTTCATAACCGCCAGAATTAACAAAAAATACATCGTCTCCAATCAATGTTGATTCATGGAATCCGAACCATGATCCGCCCCAAACCCAGACCTCGTCAATAATATGCCTGTTCACAAGATCGCATAAATTAAATCTTTCAACCAGGCTGTCAGGTCTTCCCTCGTAACTGTATTTTTTATTTTCACACTCATTATCCTTGTAATTATTGAAATCATTTCCATTACCAAAATAACCCTCGTTTATGTAACATAGGAATATGTCCTCGAGTGGAGTGGCACCCTCATGCATAATCTCAGAGTTGACAGGCTCCTTGTTTATGTGCGACGTATAAGTGAGCGCTTTATCAAGAGTATAGCTATCAACAGCATTTCCAAAAGCAACTGCATCAGGGTATTGGCTTTAAACAGGAGGATATATCTGCACTACTCCATTGTCAACATTTTGTTCAAAAGCATATAGGTTTATAACGACATTAAAGCTGCCCACCCCGTTTGAATATTGCATCAGCTTGTCACGCATTATTGCTGCCTGAACATAGGCATTATTATTAGCACTGTGTCCGCCCAGACATTTGCTCAGGGTGATTGTCGTCACTGGCTGGCCATTCCCGTCAATGTCATTGATACACCCCATAAATTTTTCTATCTGGCCAAGTTTGTTATCCACAACCTCTTTGAGTTTTTCTGCTTTTATGGAAGAAGCACCTTTTGCCCATGGGAAATTGCTATACATATTCGGATTCAAAGTTTCTATTTTTGAGAAGCAGTTGCCTAAGTTGATATCTGTATCAGGAGCAGCACCATAACCACATTCATGACAGGTTTGTGAAAAGTCTGCATGACAATGGGATCAGTATACTGGGGCTTCTGACAGGTTCAGTGCCAGGCACTTTCATCAATCTTTTTTTCCCTTCAAAAAATTATATCTCTCCTTCAAAGGACATTGACAGGTACCTGGATTTTGCCAGACAGACCTGTCAAAGATACCGACAATACATCACTCATTGGCAGATCTGGAATGAACAGAACTCAAGAAGATTCTGGATAGATGAACCTGATCCGGAAGAGTATCTTCATTTGTTCATATCAGCTGCAAAGTCTGTCAAGGCAGTATCTCAAAAAAACAAGCTCCTTGTCGGAGGTATAGTGGGAGACAGCTTCACATGGTTTCCAACAATAAAAAAAAATTATTTTTCCAGGCTTGTTGATCTGGGAATAGACAAATATGCTGATTATTACTCCTTTCATTCATATGTCCCTGGATGTTATGTATCTGTAAAGAAGAACAGGGATGCAATACTGAAAAAAACCATAAGAGAGACGGAACATTTCATCCGGAAATTCCCAAACAAACCAATCTGGATAACAGAATTTGGTATATCACAGCTCTACAGCCTCAAACAGGAAGATATCAGCCTTGTCTACAGAGGATTTCTGAGATACTGTACGCAGAAAAAGATGCCTGTCTTCTTCTGGACCTTCTCTGACATGGTGACTGGTGAATACTCCAGGATCAACCCTGAGCAGTATTTCGGGTTCATCGACAAAGAAGGGAATAGGAAAGTACTGTTCCTGAAAATGAAAGAAAACAGGGAAAGTTAGAATCCTTTCCCGGCAAGTAGCCCGACAAGCTCTGCCTTCAGATCCCCTATCTTCACTCTCTTCTGCTCTGCTGTATCCCTATCCCTTATTGTCACAGAATCATCTTTTTCAATAGTCTCAAAATCTATAGTCACACAATACATTATCCCTGACTCATCTGCCCTTGCATATCTTCTTCCGATGCTGCCTCCTCTGTCAAATGTACAGGTAAATTCCTTTTTGATCAGTGCATATACTTCTCTTGCCTTAGTCTCAAGCTTATTGACAAGCGGAAGCACAGCCACCTTCACAGGAGCGATCTTCGGATGCAGCTTCAGCACAACAACATCATTTCCTTTCTCATCCTTCCTTGTTGTGTACGCATCAAACATGAACACCAGAAAGCTCCTGTCCACTCCTAAGGAAGGTTCTGCAACCACGTACGGCACGACCTTCTTGTTCGTGTCTGCATCGAATAATGAGAGGTCCTTTCCGGAATGCTTCATATGCTGCTGCAGGTCAAAGTCTGTCCTGTTTGCCATTCCCTCCAGTTCTTTCCAGCCAAAGGGAAACTGATATTCCAGATCCCATGTGTCAAGCGCATAATGGCTCTTTTCAGTGCTGATATGCTGCCTTACCCTCAGTTTTTTCGGCTCTACTCCAAGGTCAGTGAACCACTGATGCTCCAAGGCAAGCCAGAATGCATGCCATGGTGTCTTTATTATCCCTTTTTTACAGGCATCTCCTGCTTTCATGAGCTGGTGCTCTTTATTGTCCTTCTGCATGTCAGCAGAATATACAAGGAATTCATAGTCAGCGACCTCATCAAGATATGGGCACTTGTCAACTGCATCAGGATGTATGAAATACTCAATCTCCATCTGCTCAAATTCCCTGCATCTGAAGAGAAAATTCCTCGGTGATATCTCGTTTCTGAATGCCTTTCCCATCTGCGCTATTCCGAATGGCAGCTTCACTCTTGACGAGTCTGTTACCTGACGGAAGTCAGCGAACATCAGCTGGGCAGTTTCCGGCCTCAGGTATGCGATAGAGTCTTTGTCTACTTTAGGACCGACATTTGTTGAGAACATGAGATTAAAGTCTTCGGTCTCTTTGAATGCTCCTTTGCATTTAGGGCAATTGAGATTGTTCTCTTTAACAGCTACATTGATCTGGTCAGCTTTCCAGCCGTCAGCTGCAACAGAAAGCTTTTCTTCAATATATGTATCTGCCCTGATCTTTTCGTGGCATTTGGAGCATTCAAGCATCAGATCCTGAAAATTTGCCACGTGGCCTGATGCGACCCAGACTTTAGGATGCGTGATTATGGAACCGTCAATACCAACGACATCATCCCTGTCCTGCACATGGTATTTCCACCAGGCGTCCTTGATGTTCTTCTTGAGTTCAGAGCCGAGAGGACCATAGTCGAAGAAGCCTGCCATGCCTCCATAGAGCTCGGAATTAGGAAATATGAAACCCTTTTTCTTGCAG
>JAHIYL010000096.1 GCA_018815145.1 Nanobdellota archaeon
GTTCGCCTTGCTCATCCATGACCGCAGCCTGGATGAATTTTTTGTGGATGTCTAATCCGACATATTGTTGTTTTATTCTTTGCATATTCTCACCTCTTTCCTAAAAGGAAAAGAGGCGAGGTTTAAACATGCAATCATAGAGATTGAATAAGTAATGAGAAATATAAATATTTCCAAAAAAAACGAAAATTTTGAAGAATCCGTCACTCCTAATGCAAAATTTTATAAAATATCCTAATTTCCCAGTTGGATAGACGATAAAAACATTAATGTCGGAGTAGCTCAGTTGGTAAGAGCGCAGGACTCATATGCTTATGAGTGTTGAGCCGATGATTACATTGGCGATGATAAACTATTGTGCTAAGACATCCTGAGGTCACGGGTTCATGTCCCGTCTCCGACACTTTATTTTTTTTCTTGATGATCAGAAGATATTCTCAAAAAACAATATCAAAATGATCAATGCCAGATATTTGATGGATTGGCCCAGGAAAGTCCAGAACATGGATCTCTTGAAATCCTTCCTCATCACACCAAGAATTGCAGTGAGAATATCTGCAGGCAGGGGAAATATATTGGCAAATAATACGAAGATTATGCTGAATCTGTTCAGATACTTACTGTATTTTTTTCTTGTCTTATCAATGAAGATATGCAGGACTTTTGCACCAAGAAAATATCCCAGATAATAATTCACAACCTGGATAGCCATAATGCAGGAGAGCATTATAAATCCAACCAGAAACGGATTGTAGCCGGATTTCACATACAAGAGAAATATGACTTCTGCAGGATAGGATATAAAAAACAATGCACCCCCAACAGTGACCCATGCCAAACCTATCAAAGATCTTTTTGCAATCTCTGATTTTACCCAGACGTAGATTGGTGATATCAGTGAAACAGATGACAAGAATACATCAATATCATCGCTGAATATGTAGATGGATATATATAAAAGCAGGATCAGAATTACTGCAGGAGCAATTCTCTTTGACAGATCCGAAAAAAACAAAGATCTGAAGCCAGCCACTAATTTCCTGGTTTGTTTTTGCATCATACATTTATGACTCATTCAGAATATAAAAACATGACTAAAATTAGGTCTCTCACATGTATTTTCACAAAATCTTTTTAAATAGAGTGCAATTTTCTTGCTTTAATTAAAACTCAAGGGCTCGTAGTCTAGTGGCTACGCAAAGCTGTGACCTGCTTTGGTCGCGGCTCGCGCCGCATATGATGTCGCCTCGACATGGCGGAGGTCCCCGGTTCGAGAATGAAGTTGAAGACTTCAACCTTCAGCTTCGCCGAAATTCCGGGCGGGCCCATTTTATTCTAAAAATCCACCGGTCAGAGAGCCGGTGGGATTTTACTGTTTTGCAGCTCTGTTAACCCGCCAGACCGGTGGATTTGAGTGCTCAAAGTTTTCGTGATTATGAACAGCTTGGGCTTTGCCATCAGACACAGACATGATGGAAAACTTTGACATTTTATCTGTGATTTTTCTTAACAAAGTTATTTATATGATATCACAATCTAAAATAGTATGATCAGCATAGTCATCCCGACATACAATGAATCAAAATATCTTCCTTTTCTGCTGGATTCAATAAAAAAGCAATAATATGAAAATTATGAAATCATTGTCTCAGATAATTTTTCAACTGATAATACCAGAAAAATTGCTGAAAAATATGGCTGCAGGATTATCGATGGAGGCAATCCCGCCGAAGGCAGACACAATGGTGCTCTTGCTGCAAAACATGATATTCTGTTCCTGGATGCGGATGTTGTTCTTCCTGTTGATTTTCTGGGAGCATTCATTTCAAGAATAAAAAAACACAAGCTGGATCTTGCAACATGCAGAATAAAACCTTTATCAAATAAGTTGAAACATAAGCCTTTTTATTTTTTGAAAAACATGTGCATCCTCGTCCAGCAGAAGATAAATCCGCATGTGCATGGACAATGCTTTTTTTCAACAAAAAAAATATTTGTGAAAATAAATGGATTCAATAAATACCTGAAGCATGCGGAAGAACATGATTATATGTTCAGGGCTGCAAAACTAGGCAAATTCAGAGTATACCCTGATCTGTTTGTATATTGCTCACCCAGAAGGATGGATCGAGATGGCTCCATCGGCATCATATTCCGATCACTCTATCCTGAAATAGTTAGATACTTCAAAAAAGAGCTATATACAGAGCTGGTTGAACATAAGTATGAATGGAATGATTTCAATGAGATCTCAACTAAAGAAAATCCCTGATCTGATAACAAAAACAAGGATATTGCTCTCCATAATTATGGTTCTGCTTGCTTTTTATGACCAGTCGCTTCTTTTTTTTTCAGTATATCTGTTTGCTTCTTTCACAGATGTTCTTGATGGTCTTGCTGCCAGAAGATTGAAAGCTCAAAGTAAAAAAGGGGCACGGCTGGATACAAATGCAGATGAAATCCTGTATTTTTGCCTGATATTTGGCCTGGTCCTCTTAATCCCAAGGATCATGATCCAGAATATGGACCTCTTGATATCCATACTCATCATAAACATGATTTCCAGGATGCTTGTATTTCTCAGGAGAAAATCTTTAAAAAAGATCCTTATGAGCCTTTATCTAAGCAAATTGAACGCCTTCATCCTTCCGTTCGGAATATTCATGATCCTCATATCTGATAATTATTCATTGATTCGTCCTTTCATCATGATTCTCACACTGACTACCACATTATGCAGGATTGAAGAAGTGAGTATTCATTACAAATATAAAGAAGTTCCCGAAAATATTAAGAGCATCTTTCAAAAATTTTGAAAAACATTTTTATAGCTGTGCCCTTTAAAAAAAATTGACATGCTGAATCTGCTCTATGGAACAATTCTTGGCTACATTACTGCCAGTGTTTTTGCCGGTCAGAAGACAGGTGAGAAAGGAGTAATTGGCGCATTGATTGTGCATTATCATAAATTGAAAATCCATATCCATCACTGGATAATCGGGTTGCTGCTGCTTGTGGTATATATAAGCATCGATCTTTTTTTTTTTGATATCAACCCAACACCAGTAGACTATGCTGTTATGGGTTTTTTCATCGGTGTTATCTTTCAAGGAGTATTTCACTATTCAGACTGGAAAAAAATAATTGGATGAATATCACCCATGAATTCTGCCTGACAAAAAAAAACAAAATTTATATATCCTTCCAAAATAAGGTTATTATGGCAGATGCTGAAGACCTATTCAAAAAATTTGTCCCTACTCTGGTGCTGATTTGTTTTGGTGTCCTTTGTTTTCTGATCATAAAACCATTCCTGTCTCTTATTGTGACTTCAATACTAATAGCATATATTTTTTCACCAATACATAATCTGATAAACAAAAAGATATCAGGCAAGGCTTGGTCTTCCCTGATCATGTGCATCATAGTGACATTGACTGTTACTCTTCCGTTCATACTTTTGACAAACCCTGTTGTGACAAAAGCTCCGAAACTTATCAGTTCTATAACATCTGACATCAACATCTCAAAAATCCAGCTTGACAGTTTCAATGACATCATGCATGAAAATTATGGATTCATGATAGATTTTTCTACTGCAATAAACGCACTTTTTACCTGGCTTGCAGATGGAGTCCAGAAAGTCGTCCTTTCTGTCCCCACACTGATCTTCAATGCAATAATAATACTGATATTTCTATATTATATTTTCAAGGACGGAAAAGAACTGTCTATCCTCCTTAAGCTGATTGTCCCAATAAAAAAGGAAAACAAGAAAGCATTCATTGACAAGATAAGAAAGATAACAGACGGCATTATTTATGGGCATATAATTGCATCATTTGTCCAGGCCATTGTAGCAACAATAGGTTTTCTAATTTTTGGTGTCAAAGGAGCATTCCTTCTAGGGTTCCTGACACTTTTTGTAGCAATCATTCCAATGTTTGGCACACCATTGATTTTTGCCCCTGTTGGCTTATGGATGATTTTTACTGGTGTGAAATCCGGCAACTTTTCTCTGACTGGCAAAGGCATTGGCCTGATCATCTATGGTTTTGCAGTGGTCACGACAATTGATAATTTTATTAAACCAAAAATAATAAGCGACCAGGCAGATATTCATCCTGTTGTAATAATTATAGGCGTTTTTGGAGGGCTTGCGCTTTTTGGATTCATCGGATTGATCATTGGCCCTTTGATATTTTCAATTTTTACTGAACTGTTGAAAGAATACAGGTCTTCTTAGATTGTGTTTTTGATGATGCACTTAATTCTGCCTGAGTCATGTGCAAAAACTGTCCGGCGAAAAATGAGCGCCAAGGCCCGGATTTGAACCGGGAATGCCGTACGGCAATCGCTTTCGAGGCGATCGGAGTAGCCGGATTGTCCCACCTTGGCAAATATCTATACATACAAATCATTAGTTTATATTAATTATTATTGGAAAAGTTATCTAATGAAAAAATCAAGAGAAAAATTAAAAAATATATCTTCAAAACATCTCTTTAGCTTCCTTAAAGACAGACAATACATAATCAATATCTCTGTCAGTGTGTGAAGCAGAGAGTTGCATCCTTATAGTCTCATCACCTTTAGGAACAACCGGATATATTATCCCGGTTGCAAGAATTCCCTTGTCATAAAGGTGCTTTACTGTCTTGTTTACCTTATCTGTGTCTCTCAGCACAACAGGAACAATAGGATGTATGCCCGGGATTGTATCATAACCCAATGCTTCTATTCCTTTTCTGAAACGCAGTGCATTCAGCCTTGCTTTCTCAATCAATGCAATACCTTCTTCACTGTCAATTATCTCAAGTGATGCTATGCCTGCAGCAGCTCCGGCCGGAGTCACCGGATTTGTATAGATATATGTATCTCCTTTCTGCCTGACCATCTCTATGATTTCTTTACTCGATGCAACATATCCTCCTTCAGCTCCAATCCCTTTTCCTAGTGTAGAGACAATAATGTCAACATCCATAGAATCTGTGACCTCAGGTGTCCCCCTCCCTGTCCTACCATAGGCAACTGTACCATGTGAATCATCAACAATTGTTATTACTCCATCCTCAAACATATCATCATATTCCTTTGCAAGAGCAATTATCTCTTTCATAGGAGCATAGTCTCCTCTCATAGAGAATATGCCATCAAATATCACAATCACCCTATTGATCCCTTCCGGCATATTGTCAAGGACTTTCCTTAGTTCTTCCATATCATTATGCTTATAGAATCCTTTATTCTCTCTCTTTACTCCGGCTATCCTGATTGCACGGGCAATAGAATTATGGTTCAGCTGGTCACTGATTACAAAAGTCTCTTTATTCATCATAGCAAGTGCAATTCCAAGATTTGCCATATATGCACATGAGAATATCTTTGCAGCTTCCTTCTTATGGAATTCAGCCAATTTCTTTTCCAGAGCTACATGGTATTTTGTTGTGCCTGATATGAACCTGACTCCGCCTGCATTTGCACCCAATTCTTTTGCCGCAACGTCTCCGGCATTAGCAAGATCCGGATGAAGCGATAGGCCCAGATAATCATTTGAATTCATCCTGATGAACTCTTTATCTCCTTGTCCTTCAAGAAGGAATCTTGGCCCTTTATCGTCATGTGCTGGAATAAAACTATTGACTATTCTTTCAGGAGCCTTTGATCTTGATTCGCTTTTCAATTGCTCAAGTTCATTATTGATTTTTTTATGTACTTTCATTTTTTCTACCTCTTTTGATAATGTTACTGTTCATATAAATTCTGTGAATCCAATCTTTAATTCATCTTTACCCATATTTCCCGGAAAACCTGAATCAAGCATATTTTTAAACTCATTCAATGGCCCTGCCATCCTAAGCTGCTTCTGCAATTTCACCTGCATCATCATGCCCTGATCTCCATTCTGTAGAGCTGCGATGAGATTCTTGAGTGCCTTGTCAGTCCTTCCTGAATAACCTACATACATAAACTCCCTTCCTGATTCTGTCATGCCTTTACCAACATTTCTCCCAAAAATAAAATCACTCATATTGTATTCATTGTCAATTGTTTTGATAGACCTGTTCTCTTCTTTTGGTAGACCGAAAAGCCCAAATATACCCTCTTCACTGATTAAGTCATTGTCCAGTACCTGATCGACGACAGACTTAAATCCTGCAATATCAATGACAGCATCAAATCCTTTTCCTCCTGTAGTCGTATCTACAAACTTCTTGGTCAATTCATTTGGTGTAACGACCAAGTTTGCAGCTCCGATGCCTTTTGCAAAACCACGTCTGAAATCATTTGGTTCTACTGCAACAATATTTTTCACACCAAAATATTTCAAAAATACCTGCAGATTCAGCCCATGCGGCCCTGATCCATACAAAAGGACATTTCCTTTGATATTTCTTTCTGCGATATCTTCAGCAATCATAAAAGTATTTCCAAGAGGTTCGATAAGCGAACAAAGGAATGTCTTGTACAGATCTCCAACAGGATAAAAATTTGATTCCGGAACAAGTATATATTCGGAATATCCTCCACCAAGCACCGGTGCATGAGTCTTATCTATTTTTTCATATCCCCAAATACCAAATATGCCAAAATGATTACACGTATGCCCATCAATACCTTTTTCCATGCAGTCAGGACAAGGATAGTGTGACTCACTCGCACCAATCTCACCCAAATTTGTAATTGTATTTGTACCTCTCTGAACAACTTTTCCATAGAATTCATGACCAAATATTAGATCAATGCCTTCAACCATCTTAGGGAACACATTTTCAACTGTCCATGGGTCTTTTTTTCCTTTCATCATGCCAAAATCTGTCCCGCATATAGATGAACCCATTATCTTCAACAAAAGAAATCCTGGTGGTATCTCCTGCGGTACAGTAAGATTATCCCTATATACGACTCCTTCCTTTGTGAGAATATACCCTCTTTGAGTAGCTGGTAAATTTTCCATTTTTAATCCCCCTATAGTTTGTTATAGATAGCGTGAATATTTACTAATATTTAAATGTACTAAATGTAGACTATATAGAATACTTAGAATTTTTACAAAAAAAAGAAAAGAGATAAAAAAAGCGCCGCCGCCCGGATTTGAACCGGGACGTCCTTGCGGACACCAGCTCTCAAGGCTGGCGCAGTAGCCAGATTGTGCCACGACGGCTTGTTTTTGCAGATCAGTCCCCCGGCAAACAGGATTATAAGACATGAAAATCAGAATTATTTAAAAATTTATTCTTACAGTGGCCTAAATCTTTATAGGGTCGAGAAAATTGTAAAAATATGATAACTTTTATAAACAAAATGTGTTTTCTAAAGCTCTGGATGGGCCCGTGGCTTAGTCTGGTGGAGCACCCGTAGCAATTACAGTGTAATTGTTGGTGATACTGATAATCGGGCGGCCGTGAGAAATCCCGTCAATGGATTCACGAATTCAAATCTCATCGGGCCCATTTTCCCTCACTTTTCTAGTGACGATGATTTATTAAAAACATCTGCTCTACATCACTTAATTTTTGTCACAAATACTGCGGTAAGCTCTGAATGGAATGTTATTTTCACTCATAAGCGCAAGACTCTGAAACTGAAAAGGAGAGTATATTAGCCAAATAAATGCTAATTTTGTCACATAAACATATCCCGTTGTCTGACATTTTGAGGGATATGCTTTATTTATTTTGTTTAATGAGGCTTAAACACAATATATAAAAAATAATAAAAAACTAAAATAACCATGTACTTTTCCTTTCAACATCATCCATTCTACATTGTGGACACATTTTTCCGAAAGGAAAGCTTCTTCCATGTATAGTGCAATAATTTGAAGAACATCCATTCACAAATTCATTTGCTTTTCCACTTATTGTAATTCTCATTTTATCACCTGTAAAGCCAATTGTCAATTTTTGTCTCAGCTTTGGTTCTCCTTCCTTTAGTTCTTCTCATCATCTGCTCTAATTTATATTCATATGCCATTTTTCCTCCTAATGTTGACATATTATTTCACCACCCAATTTCTCCTTTTTTCCAAAAACTATCACAATTTCTCCTGTTCCAAATAACTTAATTATCTGAAAATTATGACTGTTTTTCATATCTAGGTGTATCTCTAAGTTTTCACGTAACTTATGTACATGAGCTCTTTTTGTTCCATTGACCATGATTGAATATTGGTCAATTGTTTCATTTAATTCGACATTCCAGTTAAACATTTTAATTATACCTCACTATTTAGCATCAACACTTTCTAAAGGTTAATTTTCATTGCTTAGTCCAGATTAGATTTAAATACTGTTTAGTATTTATGTTTTAAATGAGAACGGATATGAACGAAAAAGAATATTGTAACTGGTTGGATGAAGGTGGTTATTCTTATGGTAAAGTCAAATGTGCTAAGTGTGAAAAAGAATATGAAGAGATTTTACCAAATAGAATCAAGGAAGATTCGTTAAAGAATGATGTTTTCATTTGTGAAGACTGTGATTTTTAATCAATAATTATTGTTTTTGATAATATATGGAAAAATAATAATCAAATCAAAATGGCAAAAAACGAAAAAATAATCGAGAGAGCATTAAAGAGAAAATACAGCGAAGATAATTGTAAACCAAAGAAAGCAATTATTGTTGACAAACATAGAACGTATACTGATGTAATAGTAAAAACAAAAGATAATGATTTGTATTTTATTGAATGTAAGGACTATACAGGAAGAATGAGAGGGCTTGGACTAGCTTTTGGTCAAATTGTTTCCTTTAGATTTGCATTCGAAAACCAAACAAAAGAAGATCAAATAAATTATTTAAAACATTACTTTAATGATGAAGTACCAAAACATTTTAACATTGAATATTATCTAGCTTTTGGAAAAGATGCATATAATAATCATTTAGAAACAATTATTAAATTTAAAAATAAGTTTTTTAAAGATTATGGTATTTATTTTCTCAATAAAAATAATGAAA
>JAHIYL010000097.1 GCA_018815145.1 Nanobdellota archaeon
GATTGATTACTATCCTATATGCAATGATGAAAACGACTATTATATTGAACCCATTGGTGAATACCCATGCAGATCAGGAGAATTGATGTCATTGGATTCAGATGGGATGATATGCAATCCCTTTACAGGTAAATTGATGCTTCCCGGAGTAGATAGTTATAACCCTGAGCCACAGTATTTCTGCAAAGGATACTATGAGAACATACCGCTTTGTCATGGAGATCAGCAGATGTATGCAAGATACTGCGATTACGGGGAGATTCCTGACTTTATGTATGATTCAGCTTCTGTCCTAAGAGAATTGACAGATGAAGAAGCCTGGTTTAATTGTGTGCCTAAAGCGGGTCAAAATAAACTTTATAAAATTGTTACAGAAGAGCCACTGGAGCTTTTCAGGGAGTCAACTTGTACAGACGATTATTACATGGAATGCAAAAATCTTAAAGATTCTGCATTATGTTGGACAGAAAGCAAATTATTGATGATTGCAGATGAAAATAATGAAGTGTGTGAACCATATTATGGAAGATTTATGGGTGTTGGTGCTTTTTGTGGTGAAGCTGATAAAGAATATGAACATGATTTCAGAGAGGAGACGGACCAATGTTATAAAGATCAGGAACTGGTTTCGATGTTTTGTGGGAAGCCTTGGTCACCAATCAGAGAAGGACTTGAATTCAAAAAGATTGATCATGTAGTAAAGAAATATGATGAGTCCAGATTCAAATGCCTCTCTTATGATAGCGGTCTGACATATGAAGTAGTGTATAATCAACCATAGGAAATACCATTATGTGGATTTAGATATTGTAAAATAGAACACAAACAAAAATGAGATTAAATAGAGTATCTGCATTTTTTTTCATAACTGCAATATTTGTGTTTATCTTATCAGCATGCGGAGGAGGAGCTGCAACAGAAGCACCTGCTGAGCCCACACCTGAATCTGCGCCGACAGTCGAATCAACACCAAGTTTTGCAGTGATCCTTGCCGGAGACCTCTTGAAAAGTCAGGAATGCACAAGCAGTGATTTTTTTAGAAAGGGAGAAAATATCTTCCTGAGGATAAACAAGGGCCTTGAGGTTTGCAGTCCTGATGCGATAGATGCATCTGATCCTGATGCTGCAGTGAATATTGGTGATATGATTTTCTTAGAGACTGTCTGCACAAATGTATTCGAGGAAGGCAGGGAATGGGATGAGCATTCGACATTCGCTGATAATTTGGGTCAGTATAGGATTGAGAGAGACAAGATCAATGCATTGGATCTTGGTGTTCAGGAATGCTTTCAATATGCTTCTGATAAATATATACCGGTTGAATACTATGAATGCAGGGATAATGTGTATATATATAGGGATGTCAGCCAAATAGCTGGATGCAGCGGAACAGGGATTAGATACTTTGACACAATGTTTGATGTGATTGATAAATCCTTATGTACTTCAGAGGATTATACGCAGATAAGACGGACAACAGATGGTGAAGAGTATTATGATCTTTTTGTCTGGATTCCTGACCCTGACAAAAAATATGTTGATATAGAGCTTGCGATGCTCATGGATGAAGAAGGTAAGATATGCAATCCCTTCAATGAAAATATGCGGGTTTTAGAGGATGCATACAATTTCTGTGATCCTCTGGAAGATGCAGTGCTGGATGGGCTTAGACCAAGGTATGGATACTGTATCAGGGAAGACAGGGAAACAGAGGCAAAACCATATGTATGCAAGCTTCCGGATTCAGGGATTGAATTTTTTGTCCTTGACCCCTATAGTGAAGAAGAGAGTGATTATCTGGGATGGTATTGCGACACTGATGCTCCGGCAAGCCTTATCATGCCAAGGACAATTGTGGATTTTTATGAGATGCATCCAGAATACTGCCAGTATCAGAATTACTACAGAGATGACTATTCGATATATGAGATGGTGGCAGATCATGATAACTTAGTCTGCAATCCTTTTACAGGTGAACATGTTCCGGCTTTCTATTCTCCTCCTGTTCATGAGTTCTGTGATCTGGGCTATGAAGAACCGGACTATTCATTATCGACAGGATACTGTCTGGGAGAGAACCATGATATCCCTGCTGTTGCAGAAGTATGTACAACTGATCTGCCGATTACTCACATTGCCTTCACAACAAGTATCGTCAGGTATGTCCCTTATGATAAGATTTATGGGCTGAAATGGAAGTGTGATGGTTCCTTTTATGGTAAAACTAAAAGTGTCAAAGAGATGTACAGGATGAATTGCCCCTCAAATTATTATGAAATATATTATGAGGAAAAGGACAATGTTGAGGAAATCAGAATCTATGAAGACCAGGGAATGCTGTGCTGTCCTTATGATGATGAGGATAATAGGATTGTTCCAATTGAGACAGGATGCAGAAAAACTGATGAATCGCCGAATATTGATCCGGAAAATAATGTATTTGAGTGTCAAGATGGTAATATAGTTTCAAGATATGATACATTATTGTCCTTTACATTGGACTCACAATCACGTGTGATATTCAGTTACCCTGTTTACAGGCATATTGATCCACAGACTACATACAAGTATTGCGATAATGGAGAAGCCAAGGACAAGCCACTGTCCCTGATTGCAACGGATCATTACTGCTATGAAGGTTCTGATTGGGTTAAGTATGACAAAGTCATGGGCGAAAAAAATACAGAGTCTCCAAATGAGGATATAATGCTCGTTATGGACTCTGCAGGAAATGTATGTAATCCCTTTACAGGTCAGAGGATGCACGCAGATTATTTTGAACAGGAACCTGGCCAATTCTTTTGTTTTGATTATTATGATGATACATCCACTTTTCAGTGCCTTGATGATAGGGAAATACATGTGGCAAACTGCGTGTTCAATCCTCAGAATTCTTTTGTTGGTAATTCCTGGAGATATGATCATGATGTGACGAATGTTCGAGTTCTTAAGGAACTCTTTGGAAAAGAAGCCCTGTTCAACTGTGAAGATACTGATTTTGATGGCTATTATGAAATTGTTCCCAAGGGATTGGATGAACTTTATATTGAGACAGGCTGTCCTGGAAATTTTGATCATTACTATATCTTATGTGATCCTGAAAATCAAGCTAACTGCAACCGGTTTGGTGTTCTGATGCTTACCGGTCCTCGAAGGACAGTATGCAATCCTTTTACAGGAGAGATAATTCCTATTGATGATTTCTGCACATTGGATATAATTGAGGAAAAAAATCAATTAGGTGCAATGTGCTACAATGACCAGCATTTGCCTATCATAATACACCGATGTGAAGGTTATACACCTGAATTGGAGGATTTTGATTTTGACTTCAATTTTGATTTAATATATCATGAAGCAGACATAGCAGGAGACTGTGTTACCTCAGATGGTGGACTGACTTATGAATATCAGAGTCTGCTTCCGTGAATTAGTAATTTAATAAAATTTGCAGTCTGACTCAAAGGACACATTCAAGGAAAATTTTAAATACTTAAAAGCAATCAGGATTAACATGCGAATAAAGAGTAGTATTCTAACATGTTTTTTTCTAATTTCGCTGGTCCTTTTGCTCTCTTCATGCGGAGGAGGAGCAGAGGCTGAAATTTCCACCCCAGTTCCTGCTGAACCAAAAATAGAAGAAGTTCCAGATTTGAAATGGTCTGTTGTGACTGTTGATAAACTTGAATTCCAGTGCAGTGAAGGAGACTTCTTTGTTCTCGAAGACAAACTGTTTCTGAAATTAAAACGATTTCAGTATGCATGTACACCAACACTTGAAGAATATGAGTGGAAATTGGGTGAATTGACTTCAATTAAACAAATTTGTCCATTGCTTTTTTCAGAAGACCAATATTGGGATGCATCAAAAACCTTTGAAGATAGCCTTGGATCTAAACAGATGGACAGTGAAGATTTTGCTGCACTTGATATTGACATAGAGAACTGTCCTGAATCAATCCCAACTGAATACTACAATTGTGCAGAAAACATATATTTATACAGGGACATCAGCGATTCTGCTGACTGTGTCGATGGAAAAATTAAGCCATACACTACGTTGTTTGAATTCTTGAAAAAGCAGGATACTGATGACAGATGCCTTGACACAGATTGGACTCAGATAGACAGATTTACTGACGGATATGCGTATTTTGATGTGAATGGGCTGTTACCCAACATTGATACAGGTCTTTCCAAAGAACCTGCTCCCGGATTCATATTGGACAATAATGGAAAAATCTGCAATCCTTTCAATGATAAAACAAGAGAGCTTGTGGATCCAAATCTGTTTTGTGACCATGGATATGAACCTATGAAAGATATTGATAGTAAGACTTCTGATTTTGGATACTGTATTGGTGCTTCAAAAGAAGAGGAAGCAAAGGCATACTCTTGTAAGACAAGCCGTCATCCAGAAAAAGAAAATATGGTTACTGAACTCGTTATTCTTGAACCTTATACTGAAGAACAGAAAAAGTACCTGAGCTGGTATTGTCTGGATTATTCTTTGGGAGGAGTTGAGATTCTTAACAGGCTTAAAGAAAAGACAATTGCTGAGTTATATGAAGCATTCCCTGAGAACTGCAGAGATGGTATTTACCACTACAGCGGTGAATATGTCAGCGACAGCTTACTAGCAAATTCCTATGGAGAGATTTGCAATCCATTTACAGGCGATATGCAGAAGGTCGAAGAATTATGTGATATTGAATATTCAGAAAGCCAACTTCAGGATGGCATCACATGTCTGGGTGAATACTATAATATTCCACATGTAGGTGCTGATTGTACTTTCAAAATGCCTGAACCAGGTAATTTGTTTCATGCTTTTGTAGTTTATCCTGTGCCTTATGAAAGAATAGATGATCTATCATGGTATTGCGATGGATCAGATCCTTCTATAACTAGAAAAACACTTTATGAGCTTTATTCAAAATACTGTAGCTCTGAATACTATTATTATGACTATAACTCAGATGAATTTATTGTCTATGAAAATAATGGATTCACATGCTGTCCTAATGACGGCAGCATTGTTAAGATTGAAGAAGGTAATGATTGCGGTTTTAAACCAATTATAAACCCAAAAATGGCATTTGACGAGCCTGAATTTACTGAAGGAAGATGTGACTTGAATGGTAATTATTTTGAAAAGTATTTTTATGATGTTAGAGTACAATTTAATGATGAGTATATTGAAAGATATGATCTGCGAAAAAAACTCGATCCCTGGACAACATACAAGTATTGTGATGGAGGTGAAGTAAAGGATAAACCATTATCACAAATAGCACAGGAGCATGGATTAAGTGAAGGTCACGATTATTTTTCATATACTGGAGAATTTGTAGTCCCATCATCATTTGATAGAGACCAAAGAGAACCTGAAGAGGACATACTGCTCGTCATGGACTGGAATGGATATGTAAGAAATCCCTATACAGGTCAACCAATGCCGGTTGTACCTCTTAAAGACTCACCAGATGAGCTACACTTCTGCATATATACTTATGAATTATACGGTGCGAGTTATCAGTGCTTAGGAGATAGGGAGTTCCTGGAAATATACTGTATGTTTAATCAAGATATGGATTTGCCGTATGACTATGATCATTCAGCGACTCATGTTGAACTGCTCAAGGAACTTTCAGAACAGGAAGCACCATTTAACTGTGTCGATACAAATAATGACTTGACATATGAAATAGTCGGTGAGTCGCTTTCTGAATTATTCTCTGAATCAGTGTGCGTGGATGGCATAGACTATATCCTTTGTGATCCAACAGATGATGTCATGTGCAATGAGGAGGGTGTATTGATGCTTTTAGATGAAAATGATAAAGTTTGTAATCCGTATCTACCAGATTATGAGGAACCTTACACTATTGGCGCACCCTGTATTGGTTTGAAAAAAGTTGATCCCATCTGCAATTATAATCAACTGCTTATAGTATATGAATGCAAACAACCCTATGCAGAAAATATTGAAGGAATCACTTTCCCTGATAAAGTCAATTTTGTATACAGAGCAATTACTGACAGTGTAGTCATGTGTGAATATAATACTGATGATGGAAAGTATTATCCCAAAACTACTACTTAGATATCTTTAAAATATGAAAAAAATCCAATTTTATGCAATCATAGCAATTGTTGCTTTTTCAATAATTTTGACATCATGCGGACAAGAGACTGATGCACAACCAACTGTAGTTGTTGAGCCCTCCACAGCCATAGATGATGTATTGCACGAAACCTGGCCTGAGAACCGCCAGCAAAGTGCTGGTGTTGTGAGATTCAATAATCTAGTTGATAATATTGAATATAATTGTGAGGAAGGCTCTGATTTTTATATTCTGGATTACAAAGAAAATAAAAATCTTTTTCTAAAGATAAATCA
>JAHIYL010000098.1 GCA_018815145.1 Nanobdellota archaeon
ACATTTCTAAAAGAAATGTGCGTCCATGACCTTGTTGTTGTTGCTATTTTTCCGATAAAATATAGAAAAGGTATAAAAAAATACATCAAAAGTAGCTTTCAATCGGAACTACTGGGATAAGACAGAGGTTTTGGATTATACACCACAAAGGCAAATTGAGGATCTTGTGAAGGGAAGGGATATTGAAGTGGATATGGATATTGATAGAAATCTGCACTATTCCATTTTTTAGGTTCTGCCAGCTTTTCAAGTGATTCCTGAGTATCCCTCTGTGAATAAGTGATTCGTATTGTGTTTCCAGGCTTGAATTTGATTATGCATCTTTCTCCATCATTACTATAGAACTCATGATCATATGCTCTGACAAAATCGAACTTCTGATCGTGCCTGTCCCGATGCTCAGGAGTATTATCATATTCAGGATGCCAAAAGAGTGCTTCTCTTGGTATGCCAAGCCCGTTCTGGAACAGCATATTTCCGACAAACTGTGCTGATTCTTCTGCCTTATAGTCTGTTGGATCAGCCCTTAATGCTGAACTTAGAATAAGCTTGCCTTTTTTGTAATTGGAAAGTACTGAATATGCTTGATCCATCATCATCTTCCGCTCATCTGGCTCATTGTTCCTCCCATCATTAACGTTGCTTATTGAAGTTGATAGATTCACAATAAGTGCCTCATAATTGTGCTTGTGCCCGTCGCCTTGAAGATAATCCTCCAAAATAAAGTCTTTAGGGACAGCAATTGGGTTTATCCTTATTCTGAAAAATTCCTTTGGATTTTCCAAAATGAATTTTCCATCTTTCAATACATTTCTATTGCGCAGTTTTTCTTTGATTGCATAATTGATATGATTTCTTACATTAAAAGCTTCAAAGTCCTCCATCTGTTCCATGTGTTTGTCTACAGAAAATACATTTATTGTGTATTCCTTTATTGCCTTGTCTTCTTTGCTTTGTTCGAGTTTTTTTATGAGGGTATCAAGGTTTTTCAGCACCAGATTTTTTAGATAATGCCTCTCTTCTATGAGCGCCCCTCCACCAAGGAAATAGATATCAACACCATCCATGCTTTCATCAAGAGCAAAAAAGTCTGAAGCCAAGAGGTTATCCATTAATTTTTCCTGAAATTCCTTGTAATGCAGATTCGGGTTTGCATCACTTCCTTCCCTATAGAGAGTACAAGAACAAGGATATTTATAGAGCCAGCCAGGTCTTAAGTTAAATACATATCCCTCGGGTACATCAAAAATCCTTGTGCCATTGACAACTGTTTCATTGTTACTCAGGGAATCCATCATCTCGCGATTAAGCTCATTATTTAGATGGATGCTTTTCAAGACATCCTTAAGTGCGGCATCATATCCAGTCTGCATACTATTTGCCCAGTCACGAATGTGATCCCTATGGTCTTTTAGCAGCTCTTCCCTTTCTGTAGGTCTCATGAAAAAATAGGCTGCCTGCTCAGCAACCTGCACAGGGTCAAATTTCTTTCCCCTTAGCTTCTGGAATCCCATGTATTTCAGGAAAACCTCAGCTGCATAAAGCCTATTGTCGATGAAGTGCAATTTCTCAAACCTATCTGATGCCATATTTGCTTCGTCAAGATATGGTTCAATGCAATCAGCAATTCGAGAATCATTTCGAGATAACTGAAGAATTGTGTTTTGGATACTTTGATTCGTCCTCATTTCTGCATCATTGGAAAAAACCCTATTGAATCCAATCAGATTATCCTTAAAAAATCCAAGGTTCATGAAGTCAAGAAGATACATCACAATACTGAAATCAGCAGGAAGATTATTTTCAAAACTCGGGGCTGTATATGCCTGCGTATTGGCCAGTAAGTCAAGATATTTTCTCTGCCTTTTTAGTCCAATTTCTGCTGGTTCATTCGTCCATTTAAGAGAATGGAAAATTGATGCAGCTTCAAAGAATATTTGATAATTGTTATCCACTCTAATTCCTCTTTCCAACCGTCTTTTGCATTCATGAGCCAAAGCAGTTGGTTTTGTATTAACATGCATAACTCTCTCGAGAAGCTCAACAAGGTTTTTTGTGGTAGACCAAATATAGTCAAATCCATAATAATCTTTGTAGATGTGAGCTGTTCCCTCTAATTGATGCAGAGGGTTAAACTCCTCCAGGTCCGCAATAAAGAACAGCATATTGTACTGGAGCAGCTTGTAGAACTCTACCTGCCCCTCTTTTTCAATGATTTGCTTCTCCATTTCCAGAATATCTTTGAAGTAGTCATAGTGTTGGAGAACCAGGGTATCAAGTTCGTCATAAAGATGGTCTTCATCTTTTTTTGCTTTTGCATAGTATTTTGGTACAATAAGGTCATTGTAATCACTTTGCTCCAATTCAGGATAGGCAGCAAGCATTCTATCAGAAAGCTCTATTACTCTTGCAACTAGATCAGGCCAATCACTAAGATCTTCGGTCATAGCGACCGCAAAGAAACTGCTATTTATAAATGTTTGTGTTATTTAGTTACTAATGAGTGAAAAAAATAAGTATGGAGTTGACATTAGATGCAGGCAAAAAAATTATCTTGTTCACCTCAGGACAATATGAACACACCTATCATGTATACCGCATCAAATACTGAAAGGACAATTGTATAATTACATAGAAACAATCATTATCTTTATTTTTTCAAATCATGCAAGACCATGGTGTAATGGCCTGAAGAATATTTGAGTGAATTTAGCTGAAGCGTATTTAAATCAATGAATTCACCTCCTGAATGCGGGTCTTTGATATAGATTCTTCCATCATAGTCCAAATCTTTCAGAAGGTGAATCCAAAAATCAATCAATTTGGGTGTTTTTGGTGTGAAATTCATTCCATATAATGAGTTAAGGCATCCTATCACAACTTGGTCGAATGAACTTAATACACATGTCTCTTCCAGGATATTTAATACGGAATAATAAGCTCTTTTCGGATTTTCAAATCCAATTTTTTTTGCAGCCTCATTCTCCTAAACACACATAAGGTGGCGTTCTTCCTCATACTCTTCATCAGCCTTGATTTCCTTATAAATATCACAAAGGCAAAATACGGCATCCCTGACATCCCATTTGACTCAATAACTGTTGGCTCCCTTACTCTCACATATTTCTACGGATTAAAAGTAGGGATTATTCTAGTACCATTTGCGGTTTTGACACAATTGTTTGTCGGATTGATTAAACTGAGGCATTTTTTGAAATTACTGACATTGACTACAGGACTCTTGATTGTCAGCTTCTTCAGCTACCTGCCCATATTTTATATTGTCCCTGTGAGCTATGCAATAAGATACACACTGGACTATATCTCAGAGATGGTGTTCTTCCAGAACGCGGATTTCTCAAGGCTGCATGTCAGGATAATAAATGTGATAATTTGCTATCTGATATTAAGATTGATGTTCTGATCAGAAAAAACTGCTTATCTTTTTCTGCTCTCTCATCTCTTTCAGCATGATACTTCCTGAAGTGAGCCTCTCCAGGTCGAAATTGAATCTCTTCTTGACAAGCATCTTCGCATAGTCCAGCATCAGTTCCCTGCTCGCGAATTCCAGCGGCTTCGACTGCAGCGATTTCCTTGTCGCCTCCCTCACCACCCACACACCTAAGGGTGCCCAATATTCGTTTGTGATGAACCGAAGAGCCAAGACATTTGCCTGCCTTTTCTTCTCTTTCAGGTATTCCAGTATACCAAGCCTTGCTGCATAGTAGCCGCCGACAGTATTCTCGGCATAGTTTTTCCTGCCTCTGAAATTCTCTGCGTCTGTAGAAAACTCACCAGTCTCTGCAAGTGTCTCAAAGAGCTCATATCCCCATACATCTGGGAAGAATAGGATGAGATAATAGTTTCCTAGATATCCGCCGAAATGTGCGACATAGTCATAATGCGGGAAGTCCTTTATCCCATTTATCAGCTGCTTACCGAGTGTGTCATCTGTCAGAGTGATCGACCATCTTGTCGGGACCAGCTTCCTGTTCTCCTTCACCCCAAGGTTCCCAACAGAGATGAGTTTGGTGAGGAAATGCTCGTCAAAACCTTTCTTGTAGAGATACATCATCCCTTCGACTGATTTCATGTCATCCTGACTGACAGTCTTCTCGACAGCTGTCGGGATATGCGGATTCTCTGTGAGCCTTGCCTTCTCAAGCTTCACAGATGGACCGAAAGGCGCTGCCTCCTGGTTATATGATAAATTAAAATTCGGTTTCTTGTTCAGACTGACTTCTACATCGACAGGCCGCTCTGCCATAGATACCTCCTGTGCCATCTCAAGGAACTTGTCATCAAATGATTTTATCGAGACTCTGAACCTGGAATTCACTAGAGAGCTTCTAAGGTCAATCAGCTTTGGTATCTGGTAATTCTCACCTGACCACTTGCGCGGTGCATCATGCTCCTCTGTTATTGATTCATTCGAAAGGAGGCCGACATTCACTGAAGGATAGCCCTGCCTGCCTATGAAAACATTCGGAGCTTCGCCAGAAAAATCCTTTTTGAAGCTCTTGTTCAGGTTTGTCTGGGAATGGATCTTCTTCTGGATAGGGCAGACCGGCCTTCCGCACATACCTTTCCCGGCGCAATGGATGCATTGGAGATTCATAGACAGATAAGAATATTTTCAGAAATATAAAAACTAGGGTTTGCATCAGAATTATTTAGGATACTTCTTCCTGTACAATTCAACGCTTCTCTTGATTGCGGCTTCTGCGTCTTTTCTGCCCTTCATCTCGACAACCTTCACAAGGACATTCTGCAATTCCTTGTATATCCTGAAGAAATGCTCGATCTCTTTTAACCTGTGCGAAGGCACATCCTTTACATCCTTGTGGTCATCAAACCTAGGGTCTTCAGCTGGGACAGCGATTATCTTGTCATCCCTGGAGAGATTGTCGATCATCCCCATGATGCCTATAGGCCTTACCTTCACAATTGTCATAGGATAGACAGAAGTGGTCCCAAGCACAAGGACATCCATTGGGTCTCCATCTTCCCAAAGTGTCTGTGGTATGAAACCATAATTTCCAGGGTAATGCACAGACGAATAGAGCACCCTGTCAAGGACAAGCATCCCAGTCTCTTTGTCCAGCTCATACTTGTTCATGGAATCCTTAGGGATTTCGACTATCATGTTGAATTCTTTTGGTACTTTATCCCCAATTTTTACATCATGCCACGGGTTCATGGAAGAGTGTTAATGGCTTATATTATAAAAAAGTTGCGGCTAAGAAAAAAAGAGTTTATGAAACAATTCAATGTAATGCATCATTCTGTTAATGGAAATAAACCAACTCTTCTATTTTATTCACCTAAGTTTTCCCTGATTTTTCTACACAACGTCGATTTATAGTCTAGAGAATAGAAAAATATAAATATTTGTTGTGTATAAAATATACATAACATGGCATTTATACGAAAAATCAAAAAATCAAGCGGAACATATCTTGC
>JAHIYL010000099.1 GCA_018815145.1 Nanobdellota archaeon
AAATTACAGGTGAGGTTCTGTGTTGTTAATGGTGACGCTGGTGTTATGACTGGATCATCCACCCATGTCGGCACATTGTTAGAGTCAATTGTCACAGCAGTTGAATTCTTTGTCAATCCATCAGCATAGCCGTCGTTAGGTGTTACTGAGCAGAGCCATTCGTCATTTAGAGAAGTTTCATTACTGATAAGTATCGTTGGGCTGTGACCTGATAATCCGGCCTGATAATCCACCCAGATCTGCTCCGGAGAGAGTGTGTAATTGTAAATTTTAACTTCATCGATTGTTCCATTGAAATAGCTCCAGCCTGGATCCTCAGCACCGATATATCTTGGGTCTGATGATGTTGCGAATGTGCCGCTTGCAGATTTTGTGTAATTTAATACACCGTTCTGATAAGTTTTCATTACCTTTTCACTTGAATTATAAGTGACAACAAGGTGATACCATGTATCTATCTCAAGATTTTGCCAGTTCGAAAATGTTGTTGATGAATATTGACCTGTATTGTTGTTAAATCCAAATCTAAAATCAGTACTTGATTCTTGCAACTCAATTGCATATACCTCTCCATGAACAACATCCGGATAATCATCTGATCCTGAAGGGCTATTCATTTTTACCCATACTTCTACAGTCAGTTCATTTACTGGATTCAGGTAAGATGAACTTCCAATGTCAATATAATCAGCATTTCCATCAAACGCATAAGCCCCTCCGATTTTTCCTCCTGTCTGATTCCAGGTCGCGCTGGTAACAGTCCCATCATTCCCATATCCAGAATAATCCTTTGTATAGGTTGAATTTGATCCTCCTTCAAATGGCATATATAAGACAGTTATTGACTTATTATCCTTATACCAGTTTGTGATGTTCGTAATTGAATCTCCATTTACATCAGTAACATTGAAGTTGCATGTTAAATTTTGTGATGATAACGGTGTATATGGATATATCTCAGGATCATCCACCCATGTCGGCACATTGTTAGAGACAATTGTCACAGCAGTTGAATTCTTTGTCAGTCCATCCTGATAACCGTCGTTAGGTGTTACTGAACAGAGCCATTCATCACCAGTTGTTGTTTCATTAAACACAATAGTTTTTGCTGACTTTCCAGCAAGACCTGCTTCATAGTTAGCCCAGATTTGTTCTGGAGAAAGGGAATAGTTGTAAATCTTGACTTCATCTAATGTACCATTAATAACGTACACATCATTTGGCTGTAAATTACCGATTACAATATTTTCACTATCAACCCATGTTTGAGCTGATGTATCAGTACCATTCAAGGTGCCTTCAAAATATAGCCTATATGTTGAATCGTTTCTAGTAATAACAAGATGATGCCATTCCTGTATTGTCGGATTTAAATTAAGAGCAGAAAATAAAGAAACTGCAGCGTCTTCTCCAATGACAAATCTAAGTTCTGTAACAGCCGTATAATAATATAGTGCCCAATCCATTGTAGCTTTAGCATTTCTTTTAGATATTAATGAAGATACTGAATTACTAGTCCACTCATTAGCATAAAACCAAGACTCAATTGAAAAATTACTATTATTTGATGTAATATATGACGACTCCGGTATTTCAATATAACCACTATCACCATCAAAATCGTACGCTCCGCCAATCTTCCCTCCAGTCCTGTTCCATGTCGCTCCGACAACTGTCCCGTTATTCCCATAACCAGAGTAATCTGTCGCATTATTTGCCTCATTGCCGTTGCCTTCGAACGGCATATATAATACTGTGATTGATTCATTGTTCTTATACCAGTTGGTTATATTGACTACTGCATCTCCATTTGTATCTGTCACATTGAAGTTGCATGTAAGGTTATTTGATGATGTCGGTGAAGCAGGGGATATGACTGGATCATTAACCCATGTGGGTGCAGAATTATTAGTGTAATCAATATCAAGTGTTGCTGGATACGTATCATCATAATCATCAATCTCGAGATCATTGCCTCCTGTTGACCCATCATTTTCAAACACTATGCTTATATTATTGCCACTGGACCAGCTGGATCTATCAATGATTTCTTGGATTACATTAGTTATATTAATTGTGTGTGTTTGACCAAGACTCCATTCTCCAGGATAGTCAATATCAAAATCTGTCCCTGAGGAAGTTAGAGTCCAGTAAGAAGGAAGGTTACTTGCGCTTGGCTGAGCTGAGCTGTCTGAGGCATGCGCTTTTACTTTAACATAGACAGAATAGCTTCCACCCTCTCCTCCTTGAGCAGTGACATTAAGTAATGCGCTATTTATCACTGCACCTTTTGGAACATTGATATTTTGGAACCTTAAAACCATCCACTCATCATCCAAGGTATAATGACCAAACCAATTTGAGCCCGAGTGCCATGTGTCTTGAGGATATTCGTGTCCGTCATCTAAGTAACTATAAAGTGTGTATGTTGTTGTCGGATCATACGCATAATCACTCACACTCGCATTCTGGTTTGAGAATTCAAATAATATGGTCGCATACCCTGCTTTTAACATGTAATTGCTCAAGTATCCTGTTGAATTGCATTCATAATTTTCAACCAGCAGTTCCCGGATATCAATTGAATCATTTTGGCTTAAAGAGCTGTAATCATAAGTGTTATTATCAAATCCAATCAATTTTAATTCTGTTAATAATACAGAATTCCCGCAGCTCAAATTCAAAAGCATCATCTCATCGAAAGTCTCAGTATTATCTGCCAAAAAATCAGTCCACCCTGCATTCGGAGAACTAATGCTTAAATTCCCGATTCCGGTAGTGTTGAATGCAACAACCCAAGTCTCGCCGTCTCTAAGATATTCATAAGGATTCAATACATTTATTGATATCTCAAAGGTCTGGTTTGATAAGTGCGGTATTATCCACTCTAATTTATCAATCAATCCATTGCCATCTGCATCTATGTAATTAACATCATTAAAGAGTTCTTTTCCTGTATCCTTAACCCAATAAACCCTGATAGCTTCTTTTTTGGATTCAGCAATATCTGTATATGTCAAAACATTCTCATAATGCAATGGAGAACTTACTGTGACATTTTTTTTATATTCATTGACTGTTTTTTCAGTCTTTTCAGGTCCTGGTGTTGTATACATTATCCTGACATTGTCTTTCAGATTCCTGAGTTCCAGTTTGACTGTCTCTTTATCCAGGTCAACTTTTTCTTTTAATTTTTCATCGGCTTTTGCAAGGTTGCTGTTGACTTCCATCAACTGGGCAATATTGTTTTTTACCTTGTCCTTATCAACCGGCTTTTCAAGTTCTTTTACCTGCTTTTCAAGGTCAAAATATTCTTTGCCAACACTGAATTCATCTACCAAAGCTGCAGTCTCGTCAGAAATATCCTCTTCATCTTCTGATTCTATACTTAAGTCATAGGCATAGGCTGAGACTTCGATTGCATCTATCTCACTTGCATTGACTGTTGTCTCCCACACAACAGGTTTTCCAATCTCCACAATTCCTGAAATAAATTCTTCTGCACTTACATTCTGTTCAACTATCTCTTCAACAATTGGCTCTTCTTTTACAATAGAATAGGTTGCTGATGAGAGATACAGCTTTGCTCCATCAATTTCAATCCTCAGCTCAAGTTCTCCGGCATGATTGTCAAGCACGCAGGTATCGATGCAGATATTCTTAAAATCAATCTCTGAAGACAGATCAATTTCAGGTATAATTATTGTCTTATTAACCTCTGTTTGGTTTATAAAAATTTCTTCAGTTACATTCTCAGGTATTACTAATGTCACATTCAATTCTAAATTTTCTTGAGTTAAATTCTCAATTGGTTCAGGTATTTCAATAGTTGTTTCTTTTCCTGAAGAATCACGTTCATCTTCATTTACAATAGACTCATTGACTGATTCATTGAGTTCAATTGTCTCGTTGAGTACAATAGTATTGTTTTCAAGATTGTCTGTAATATCTTCTATTGAATCATTTGTTTCAGGAATCATCTCATCAGTCTGATTTTGAATTATTTCTTCTTCAAAAGCTGGCTCAATCTTTGTTTCATTTGATAATTCAAGGTGTAAATCTTCCGGTACTGATTCTTCAACAATATCATCCTCTACTAATGCAGTATCTGTAAAATTCTCTTCTTCCGGTTCAATTTCTTCTGCAGCTGTCTCATTCACAGGTTCTGTTGAATCCATTCCAATATCATCAATGGCAAGTCCTGTGATAGCAGACAATCCACTCTTTTTGTCTCTCAAATCAAGGCTGTCCAGGACCAGTCTTTCACCAAGATATATCCTGACTGTCCCGTTGCCGATTATCTTTCCTGAGACAAGTAATGAGGTGATATTGTGTTCTGATGTAATACTATACACTGCATCCTCATAAAATAACTCACTTACATCATTCACAACAGTGTCATTGTCCATGACTGCATAACCTGTAAACTGGGGTCTCATGAAAAGGATAAGACCTGCAAACAACGCAAATGCTATTGCCAAAACTGAAATTGATCTTATCTTCCTGTTTTTCTCATCTCTGATCTTGTTTTTTGCATCTGTAACTATCCGCTCTTCTTTGGCTATCTTTGCATCTATGACTGAATTCCAGTAAGCAAGGCTTTTTCCCTGAAGTGCCATATTGACCATTGCTTCATGCTCATCCTTGTCAATCCGGTTCTTATCTGATTTATTGCTGTAGAAATCTACATAATCTGTCAGCTTTTTTCTATTAGAGTGCCACCTGGCAATTTCCAGTTCACTTGAAGCTATCCTCTTTTGATTGTTAAGGTGGTCTTTACTTCTCATGCGTCCTCATCTTTTTCATTGCTCTGCTGTAGACTGTCCAGATGGTCCGATCATCCCTATGCAGAATATTGGCTGTCTCAGAATATTTCAGACTATAATTCTTAATCATAAATTTTACAATCAACTCAAAAATTGTGTATTTCCTGTCTGATAGAAAGTCCAGAGGAACCATATAATTAGAATCTGTAACAGTGATTTTGTCCGGAACTTTTTTCCTGGAATTCTGGTATGCCTGCCAGATTGTCTTTTCGCTTCTCTTTAATTTTTTCCCAATGACTACATAAGAATACCCTTTTTCCTCTTTTAAGAACTTGACTATATTTTCAAGAGGAGACAGCTCTCGCAGAAAACCTGATACAGGATAATATTCTTTTTTTTCAACATGAGAAAGGATTTCAAAATTTGACAACCCATACTTAGACTGGATTTTTTCAAGTAACTCAACTAACTCTACATATTCCCTTCTTTCTTTAAAATCCATTAATTTCCCTGTAATTGTAAGTATTTATCTCTGTATTTATTGTAATTTTTCTGTAATTATAAGTAATATTACCTGTAATTGTATATAAATTTTACTATATTTATTCTCTTTGTATTTGACAATAGAAAAAGATTAATTCACTGTGTTTACAGAGGCTATTTTCTGAATTTAGTCTTGATTTCAAGAACCAGTTTTACTATTACCAATATCATGATCAATCCAATCAAGACAGAGAATAATATGCCTTTAAAATCTATACCTGTCAAGGTGACAGCTTCACCTGTTATTTTCGGTCCTCCTTTTACAGTAATCTTATCAGTCTCAACAAAGAGATCAAAGACTTTCTGATTAATTCTTCCGAGATATCTGATATTTGCTTCTGCAATATACTCTCCGGCAGGCATATCCACTGTGTCCCAATAGATAGGGACATTTGATGTTGTGCCTGCTGACATATTGATTTTCTTGGATCCGTATTCAGTAAGCCTGTTTCCTCTATCATCATATATTTCATTGATGGTTCAATATCAGATATATCCCTGTTCCATCTGTTTTTCAGAATCATATCCAGTTTCGCAATACTGCCGAGCTTGAATGAATTCACTCCAAGGTTCAGTATTTCAATAAGTGGATCTCCTATATCCAGATTCTTCTCAAGCTCCAAAGACTCTCCATCATATGACACTAATGCTTTAACAATATATGAACCTAATAGAAGCTCCTGCTTCAATTCGACCACTAATTTTGAAGAGTCTGAAGATTCCAAAGCGATCTCGTTTGATGCAATTGAAAGTATCTGATTCCCTCCCGGATCAAAAATCATGATCAATCCTTTAATGTTCGAAAGATCCTTTGTACCTGTGTTATACAGAGCAATCCTGAAATTTATCCTATTATTTGCTTCTTTTTTGATAAACATTTCAGCAGTAAGATGTTTTTCCGGATAAGGTACACTGACCTTGATCTTGTGTTTCAATGCAATATTTGTCTGCATGTTTATTGAGTTAGGATTACCTGCATCACTGCTATCGTCGGAAAATATCATCACTTCATAAATATGTTCTCCGGGAGCAAGATTGTCCGGCATCTTGAATGAATATTTTACAGTTGTCTCTGGTTCATCTTCCTTCAAATTGACATTTTCAGCCTCTAATTCAATAAGACCAATTGAATCTTCATCCAGGTATAACCTGATGCTCTGTTCTTTCTGTTCTTCATTGACAATCCTGAAACTAAGAGTGACAACTGAATCAGGCTCATATTCAATTTCATGGTATGCCGGACCAATACCTATGCCTAGTACCGGCTTTACAGCTATCAAAATCAAAAATACAATCATTAGATGTTTAATTCTTATATTACACATTTTCTCCAATAATATATATCGTGACTTCCTTTGCTCCCGGTGGTTCATTATATGGGACCCATAATCGCAGGTCAATTTCAGCCTCATCATTCGAATCATTATAATCAAGATATGATACTGCTGTCTTATTCTGGCTTGAGATCAAGGTGAGATTAGTCCATGTTGTTGTGCTTTCAGTCCAATTGAATGAATTATTTTCAGTTGAATCGTTATCAACCTTGAACTGGAAATATTCAGTATCTAATCCCACTGAGGAAAATAAGCTCTGGTTGACGCTCACCCAAGTTATATTTGCCATGACATTGCCATCATTCTGCACAACCAATGGTGTTGGTCCTGAATCAGTATCATTTGTTGAATTGATTTCCATAGTGCCAAAATCAACTGCACTTGAGGTCAATGACAGGCTCAGATAAGGTTCAATTGTAAAATTCCAAAGATCAGACCATTCACCATATTCTGTGCCATCATATGCCCGGACCTGCCAGTAATATACATGTGCCAGGCAGAGCTCAACAGAAGGTGTATAATTGAGTGACGTCAGGTTTCCCTGATAAATATCATCACATACGCTTGTTGTGATGTTGATTGTGAAGTTGACCGGGTTTGCATCAGGATCTGTGACATTGCTCCACATAAAAACAGGCATCATATCATGTATTGTTTCGTTGCCGTTGGTTGGTGATGTGAGAGTTACTTGCGGCGGAGGGGTGTTAGTTGTATTGATTGTCACAGCTGTCGAATTCTTTGTCAATCCATCTGCGTAGCCGTCATTAGGAGTCACAGAGCAGAACCACTGGTCGTTGAGGGAGGTTTCAATTGATACTAGGATATTTGCAGAATGGCCTGCAAGGCCTGCCTTGTATTCGGCATCAACCTGATCTGAGGATAATGAATAATTGAAAATTTTAAATTCATC
>JAHIYL010000100.1 GCA_018815145.1 Nanobdellota archaeon
ATGACCTGTGTTGCTGGAACACCTACTGATACCTGTACAGCTGGAAGTCCTGCCGAGGATGACAATAACTGTAATGGAATAGACGATGATTGTGATGGAACCATTGACAATGGATGCGCTGGAATTTGTGATCCTGGGACAACTCAGCCTTGCGGTTCAGACGTCGGAGTCTGCCAAAAAGGCACACAGACATGCAATGAATTCGGCATATGGGGTACTTGTGTTGATGAAGTAGTCGGCTCAGATGAGCTTTGCGACGGCCTTGACAATGACTGCGACAGCTCAACAGACGAGGACTTTGGCAATCTTGGCAATTCCTGCTCTGATGGTGTTGGTGAATGCTATGCAACAGGAAATTATGTCTGCACATCCAATCAATTAGGTACAGAGTGCAATGCTGTTGCAGGAGCACCTGGAACAGAAGTATGCGACGGCCTTGACAATGACTGTGACGGCACATCAGACGAAGATTATTCAGATCTTGGCAACTCCTGTTCAGCAGGTGTTGGTGAGTGCAATGCAGCAGGAAGTTATGTCTGCTCAGCTGATCATTCAACAACAGAGTGCAATGCAGTCCCGGGAGCACCGGGAACAGAAGTCTGCGATAATAAAGACAATGACTGCGATGGTTCAATTGATGAAGGATTATTTCAGCCAACAACATGCGGTGTCGGAATCTGCGCCGGTAACAGCGGACAGGAGACATGCTCAGCAGGTGTATGGAGTGGGGACACCTGCGATGCATTCGCCGGTGCTGTAGAAGAGATCTGCGACGGGCTTGATAATGACTGCGACGGACAGACAGATGAAGGTGTATGCGAAGTAGAACCAATCACCTGCGAAGCAGGAGAAGCACGATTCGACGTAGTCCTGGAGAATGGCTGGAACATGATAGGTATCCCTCTTGATTACAGGGATGCTATGAATGGCGGCAATTACTGGGACAGCGAAGAATTCGGCCAGTGGGTGGATGCACAGATGACAGATACGCTTGTGTCAATCACAGACGTTGATTATTATGATGCAGAAACCCAGACAATGAAAGGAGACATCATCGGAGCTCCTGACGTGCCTGAATTTGATATTGTCGGCGGAGTCGGTTATTTCGTCCATGTGCTTGTACCTGTCGAAGGATATGAAGGTTATGAAGCAACAATCACCTTTTGCGGAGATGCATGGGAAAACACCATTGTGTAAACATTTAAATATAAGCTATACAGGGAAAACAAAATGAAACAAAAAAAAACAACCCTTGCAATGATTGCAGTGCTTATATTGGCAGTTCCCATGGTTTTCGCAGGCACAGACAATCCATTCACATTATATGGGCTTGTCAGTGACGGTGACGGAACAGCAAACGGAGCAACTGTGACAATCTATCCTCAGTCAGCTCCATCAGATATCCTGACCGATGTTGTCGGAACAGCCGGCAATTTCGGAGCATCCGGCTACTGGAAACTGAATCTCTGGAACTTTGATACACAGGTCAGCGACGGTGCTGTCATTGTGATCAGGGTCGAAGACAGCAATGATAACTATGCTGAGACCACCTTCCGGATAAACACGCATTTTGGAAATCAGGAAGTGGGTGCTCTTACACTCGAGAAAGAAAAAGTAGACACACCTGTCACTCCTTCCGGCGGAAGCAGAAGAGGAGGCGGAGGATCCAGTTCAGTAGTGCAGTTTGACGGCACAGAAGACTGTGTCCCTGACTGGGTCTGCAATACTTGGTCTGAATGCGCAAAAGATGGCGTGGCCACCTGCAGCCTTTGGGCTGATCTGAACAGCTGCCAGGTAGCATATGACGGGAGCAATACAAAAGCCTGTGATTATATTGAGACAAAGGACAGTTCCGGTTCCACATCAGAGCAGCAGGATAAGTCTGGCTCAGGTGAACCTACAGGAAGTATAAGCACAGAACAGGATGGAGATGAGGGAAACCTGGTCACAGGAGGAGCAATCACAGATGTCGGAGCAGGAAATAAATTATTTGCTGTATTTGCATTGGCAGCAGTTGCAGGTGCTATACTTGTTGCAGTCTTCAGGAAATATCGGAAAAAATAGTTATTTTTTCTTGCTTTATTTTTTTTTGTCTTCATTTGGAAGTAAAAATAGACGAGAAAGATTTATATACTAATGATTCTTTCCATAATAATTAGTCTAATCAAACGGGGTGAAAAGTATGAGAATTAAGATTTACGTATTGCTATTGTTGCTGTCATTAGGTCTTGTGGCAGCCCAGACACCGGGAACAACCCACTACCTTTATGGTTATGTTAGCGGTCCCACTGCAGACGGATCAATTGTCAGCGTCTATATCGACGGTAAAGGAACACTCACTGATGTGGTCGGTCCCAGCGGAAACTTTGGCACATCCGGCTGGTGGAAGATTGATGTGAACGAATTTGATCCGGACCCACAGATGGATGAGATTGTTGCAGTATCAGTAGATGACGGCAATGGCTGCACTGACAGCACCTCGCACACACTTGGTGAATCAGGGTCAGAGCAGGTTTCAGATATGGACCTTGACTGCGATACTGCCGGACCGATTGTTCCAGAATTCTCACTGATCGGCTTGGGAGCTGCATTGGCAGGTATTGGGTATGTCATATCAAGGAAGAGAAAAAAACAGTAATTTTTTTATTCTTTATTGTGTTATTTTTTCTGTTATATCAATGCATAATTAAAAAAATTCCTTTTTTTCTTTGATAATAAAAATAATCCACAAAATAAACGGAAGAGAAGCGTTCAGGAGATGTTTAGAAAAATTGAATATTACTCCGGCAAACCATGAATTATTGATAACCATGAAAAAAACAGATAAGGCAACCATTATGTAGAATAGATAAAGTGTTAATAGTCCATACAATAGATACTTAATCTTAATCTTTTTTTCAACTTTTTCTGTGGCTAGCATCAATCCAAGAAACGGAACAATGTTTGATACTGAAAATCCATATAAATATTTGATTCCACCATACGAATACTCTATCTTATCCCCTATGTTTATCCCAACATTCTTTCCTAATAAAAACAACACGACCTTTGTTGAATATGCCACTAAAATATTCACAATATCACTAAATAAGAATATCCAAATAACATAGATAATTAATGAGAAAAAAAAGAATTTCAGCATGAATCTGATTTTATTTTTCATTTTTGTCAACAATCTTTTCTTTCCATATCAAAAACAAAAGAATTACAAACAGAATCAAAGTAGCCTGCCAAAAAAATTTATGAAATAAATCAAAAAATTTAGGGAAAAAGTTGCCAATTATTGCCAAAATTATCAGTCTAACCAAATTAATGAGATATAGTGAAATGATTCCAAAAATAATGCCTATTAATTTCTTCTTATTTTCTGTTGGATATGCAAGGATACATGATGAAAAAATCATCATAGAAAAAATGCCTGTGCATTCATAGATGATCTCAAAATTATAGTTTTTTAGTATCACAATATTGCCCTGAATACCTAAACTCAATCCAAGAACAGAAGTTATTTTGTACAGAACAGAAGCAATATGATTAAGGAAATATGATCTAAAGACAATTATGTTCCAAAAAATAAAATTAAAAATAAAGAGGAATATAAAAAAATTCAGAAGAAAAATAATAATTTTATAGTTCTTTCTGGATATCTTAATTCCTCTACCTCTTTTTTTCATTGCTATCCAAAAATTAATTTCAATGATTTTTGGAAATTGCCAGACTTGCAACCAGCCCTAAAATTGAGACAAGTAGTGCCATTCCTGATAGACTCAGACCAGGAACATCTTTTGTCTCTCCACAACTGTATTCATCTAAATTCCATGGCTGAAAATCTACATTATCACTGACAGGATTACCAGCTCCCTCCGGATTCAATGTCGGATGATATGGTCCTGAAACATGCCCCCACCAATTATGTATTGCATCAACAACCGGTGCAGTACTTTCAACACCAATATCATTCCCATAGATTTTATTGCACCTGGCAACAACAGTACTGGTGTCCGCTGAATCATAGCCGACAGCTATCCCAACATAATTGTGATACAGAGTATTTTCAATTATTTCTGAAGTTGTTCCAGGACCATAGTATGTAGTGACCATTATTGCTGCAGAAGTTGAGCCATCCACGCTTGCTACACCATAATTATTGTATATCCTATTGTTTCTTACAAAGACATTTGCACCAGCACCTATATCAAGACCATAATCAAGCCAATCGCCTGCACCTTTACCAGTGTACCTGTTGTTCTCAAAAATTGAATCAGTAATAGTCGTACCATAATAAAGAACACCAATTCTTCCAATTTCAGAAAAAGTTGAATCTTTTACATGAACATTTCCAGTACCAAAAGCAGCTATTGCAATACCTGAGTAATGCGGTCCTCCCTCATTATATTTGATATTTTTAAAATCTACTTTTGTAATTGACCCTTCTCCTTTTTGCCTGATCGCTTGATAGATTAGATGACCTTGCCCATCAAGAACTACATTATGCAAGTTGAACCTTTTACCTGCATCCACCAGGAACCATCCTCTGGAATCTCCGGAAGCACCCGTATCTGCTGTTGGTTTTATAATTGGTTTTGAATTACCTGAGATGGTCAAATCCTTATCAATTACTATCTGGCCTGTTTCCTCATATATCCCTTCATGAACATTTATTATACCACCGTCAACAGCAGCAGGTACAGCGTTCTGAATATAGGTATAATGATCACGGGATGTTAACCAGTCAATTGGCATATACCATATGTTTCCAGTGTTTCTGGTGCCATCATTTTGACGTTCAGAAGTAAAAAACAGATAATCATTTCCTCCTGTTGAATAAGCTACAGGCCACATATCTACCCATGGAGTTGACATATATCCTCCTTTTGTTACCATTCTACTTGTTGCAGAATCCAACTCCGCAAGTGTTGGAGCCGTCCAGGCAGCTATATACTGCTGAGTCCCATCCCAGGGAGCATACATAAGACAATAATTGCCATCTCCACCGATTTGAAAAAGTGTTGGGTCACTGTCATCATTTGCTGTTCCTGTAATTGTATGGTCTGCTGTTGTGCTCCATCCATTATCATAGGTATGGATATAATAAGCTGGGCTTCCCCAACTAACCCAGATCAAATGCAAATCACTATTTGAATCCACATAAAACCTTGGCATGCCTTCATGTGCATTTACATCAGTGGCAGCAGACCATGCTGTGTCAAAAGTCCTAACCTGAATTTTACTGCCAACTGCATTGTAAGCTAAAAATATTTTATTATCATACACTTCTGCCCAAAGATGAGGTGCTCCGCTTCCATCAAAACCAGTATCGTGTTCAATCCAGGTTGTTCCTCCATCTGATGTATGCCAGGCTTTTATGCTGTGATCAATAACAGTTTCATCTGCAGCAAACACCCAGACTTTACTATCAAAATATACTGTCGATGTCTGACCTTGAAAAATATTATCTGCCCCAGTTACCATCATAGGAATAGCCAAAGCCAAACCAGAAATTGTTGTTGCTTTTTTATAATGAATTTCATAATTATTATCATCCGGACTACCAGAATCATAATTTCCAGTCTCATCAGTTGATCTCCCATAAAAAAGCCAATAATTAGTTCCATCATAAGTGATTGCCTGCCCTCGCTCATAATATGTGTTGCTTGTCACTTGCAAAGGCTGCGATACTTCAATTGTTGCAGCTTCCACAGAATATATCAAACTTACTAATAAAACATATAGAACTAACAAATTGCCTCTTTTACTCATAAAAAACACCCCCTTCTCAATAATAATAATAATTATTGTCAATAGATAATGCAATTGAGTATAAAAAGTTTTCTCGTCTAATATTGTTTCCAATTGGGGACGAAAACAAAAAATGTGGATGGTTTAAGTGCAATCCTCAAATAAATTTAAATATAGATTGATTTTAAAAAGAAAAATGCTGGCATATATCATCACTCTTCTAATATACATCTTTTCCTATAATCTCACATATTTCTTTACTAACGACCAGACAATCTCTCTGACGGTCAAATTTATCCTGACAATACTCAGCCTAGTCTATTTCAGGGATCATTTCAGATTCAGGATAAAATTCAGTATCCTGGCCATTTTTGTCGGTGCTTTAGTCGCAGCTGAATGGATATTCTTCTCAAATTTCAATCATTTTTTCGGAGCTGTCACAAGTAACGGATACTCGTCTGTGGACATTATCATCAAGCTCTCAACAGGAGTGATACTTGCACCTATTGTCGAAGAGTTTTTTACCCGGTTCTATTTCCTTAGGTTCATCATAGATGAGGACTGGAGACAAGTCCCGCTCGGGAAATTCACTGTAAAAAGCTTTATCATCACTGTATTGTTCTTTGGCCTATCCCACAACATGTGGATCGCAGGATTGATATCAGGCATCCTCTTCAATATCCTGTTCTATAAGGCAAAGGATATTGAGTCATGCATCCTGGCACATTCAGCAGCAAATCTTTTGCTGGGAATATACGTCATAATGACTCAGTCCTGGCACTTCTGGTAGAGGTTTTTTCTCGACCAGAAAATAATACTGCCTTTAAAGAATTGGAAAAATTAATTACTCACCAATGAAAAATAATCAAAAGGTTTATATATTCAATCGTTTTTCACTACTTCAATAAAGGGGTGTGATAGACGAGAAGGTCCAAAGCTTATGGACATTCTTGACCAAAAAATCTATCAAAATATGACACTAACCCAAGATTTAGGGAGGAAAAACAAAATGAAAAAACAAATAATGATTGTTCTGATGGCAATCTCTCTTGTTGCTTCAGTCCTAGGAGCAGGAGATGACTTGAGTCCAAAAGAGATTACAATGGATTATACAGATGTTCAGTATGTTGATTATTGCATCAATGATATGTTGCCAGCAGCAGGTGTTGTTCCAATTGAAGTTCTAGCAGTGTGCAAAGATACAAATGGAGTCTCAGGATGCCAGGCAGCTGATATTGCAGATCCAACAGGATTTGATGTTGCAGTTCTTGGTGATATAACAACAGTCGCAGGCGCAGGATGTACAGCAGTTATGTTGACAACAGATCTGGCACCTGAAGAAGCAGGCCTTTTCTACTATACAATCGGAGACGGTATAGAAGAGACAGATATGGGTGCAGTTGTAAGGGAAACTGGTTCAGTATTCATCCCTGAGTTCGGCATTCTTGCATCACTCGCTATCCTTGGCGTTGCCGGTGCTTTTGTCCTTAAAAGGAGAAAAGATTAAGTATTTGATTTATTATTTTTTTAACTTTTATTTCTCTGTTGTTACTAGATTGTTATGATGTGTTTGCGTAAATTATACTTTTGTTACCATTCTAGAATGACATCAAAATAGAAATATTTAAATAATAGCTCATAATTATACCATAACGATGGTCGAAAAAGACCAAAAAAAGGGGTGTTAGTGATTATGTTAACACTATCTGAAAAAAATATGGAGCTGAAAAAATGAAAAAAATAATTGTAATCTTTATGATTGCACTGGCAGCAATTGGGCTTGTCAATGCAGCATCAGTAACTCCTGTTTATGAATCAGGAAACCCAACATGCAGTGATCTTGGATTCACACATGAAACAAAATTTGATCCTCCAAATGATGGTACAAAAACTGTTACAAATTTTGGATCAATCACACTTGACAACTTAGATGGAGATTACTTTGACTGGACATCAACATTTCCAATCATGGCAGTGATTTCAAAAGGCGGACCAAATGCTAATGTATTTTATTATACACCTGACGGTTCTTACGGAGACACTGTTTTAGTATCCCCAACAAACCCTACTAATGGGAAGCCATACGGACTTTCACATGTCACCTTCTGCTATGAAGATGATAATGAACCAAAAGTTCCTGAGTTCGGAACAATCAGTGCAGGAGTTGCCCTGCTGGGTGCAGCATATTTTGTCAACAAAAAGAGAAAAAAGAATTAGTTTTTTCTTTTTGATTTTTATTCTTATTTTTTAATTAATGTTGTTTGTTCTATTCAGTTCCTGTATTCATCCCAGCTCTTGATCTCAAGATCTTTTTCACTGTAATGCGCTATGGAATCAACAAAAAGCTTGGTTATCTGGACATTGGTAAGCAGAGGTATTGAAAAATCAATTGTCTTTCTTCTCATTATATAATTATCATCATATTTGTGCTCGCAGTCGATGCGGGGTATTGATATCACCATATCAAGCTTCTTTTCCAGAAGATGATGCAGGACATTGGGCTCCCTGACTTTTCCTGCTCCAAGACCATTGTAAAGGATTTTATTGAGGATTGAACGTTTGCCATCCTTTTCTTTTTCATGTATCTTGTGGAGCAGGATCGAATCAATCCCATATCTCTGATAGAATTGTTTTGTGTGGAGGGTGCAGTATATTGTGAAGCCCATCTTCCTGAGCGTCTTCACCGGCTCGAGCAGCTTGTAGCGATTCTTGTCCCCTGATATTGATATGAGCACTGATTTTTTGGGAAGGTTGAATCCTGTTGATATTATGGACTTCAGATATGCATCATGCACATTCTTTCCGATGCACGCCACTTCTCCTGTCGATGCCATCTCCACAGACTGCACCGGGTCAGCACCTTTGAGCCTTGAATAGGAAAACTGAGGTGATTTGATAGCCACATACTCCATCTCAAGTGTGGGTATGTTCAGTTTTTCTGATTTGACACCTAATATTGCTCCTGTGGCCAATTGGATGAAGTTATGCTTCAATACCTTGCTGACAAAAGGGAAGCTCCTGGATGCCCTTAGATTGCATTCTATGACCTTGATCTTATTGTCTTTTGCTATGAACTGGATATTGAAAGGTCCGGTTATCCTGAGTGATTCAGCTATCTTCTTTGCTGTCTTTCTCATCTTCCTTATTGTCTCTATGTATGTCCGTTGCGGAGGGATGACCATTGTCGCATCTCCGGAATGCACTCCTGCATTCTCAATATGCTCGCTTATGCAGTAAGCAAGTATCTCTCCTTTTTTTGCGACAGCATCAATCTCAATCTCTTTTGCATTCTCGATGAATTTACTGATGACAACCGGATATTTTTTTGAGACTACAGATGCCTTTGACATGTATTTGAGGAGCATCCTCTCATTGAATACGACTTTCATGGCTGCTCCTGACAGGACATATGATGGCCTTATCAGGACAGGATAGCCCACTTTTTTTACAAATCTTTTCACTTCAAGAACCTTTGTGAGTCTTGCCCACTCCGGCTGGTCAATCTTCAGATCATCCAGGAGATTTGAGAATTTTTCCCTGTCTTCAGCCATATCAATGTATTTTGGATCTGTGCCAAGCACCTTCACATTGTTTTTTGACAGGGGTATTGCAAGATTATTTGGTATCTGGCCTCCCATTGATACGATCACGCCTTTTGCACCTTCAAATTCACTTATATCCAGCACCCGTTCAAGTGAGAGCTCATCAAAATACAGCTTATCAACAATATCATAGTCAGTGCTCACTGTCTCGGGATTGTAGTTGATCATGATTGTCTTGAAGCCATTTTTTTTGGCTGCAAAAACAGCATTCACACAGCACCAGTCAAATTCCACTGAAGAGCCTATCTTGTAGGAGCCTGAACCAAGCACAATGACTGCATTCTTTCCTGTCGGACTGACATCATTTTTAATACCGTTGTATGTCATATACAGGTAATTTGTCTCTGCAGGAAATTCTGCCGCCAAAGTATCAATCTGCTTTATCACCGGGAGTATCTTCATCTTTTTTCTGATGTCTCTTACAGCAATTTCTTTTTTGCCGATCAGATTTCCTATCTGCTTGTCAGAGAAACCTGCCTGTTTTGCTGTCAAAAGGCGTTCTGCATCAAAGTTTTTGCTGTTAAGACTCTTGCCAATATCAACTATATTCTTTATCTTGAACAGGAACCAGGGGTCAATCTTGGTTATATTATGTATCTTTTCAACAGAATATCCTTTTTTTAATGCCTCATATACTGCAAATACCCTCCGGTCAGTGGGATTGGCCAATTCATCCTCAATATCTTTAAATATTGAGCCTGTCCCTGATAGTCCTTCCATACCAATATTGAGCATCCTTATGCCTTTCTGCAGAGTCTCTTCAAAACTCCTGCCAATAGCCATGATCTCTCCGACGCTCTTCATCTCGCTGCCGAGTTTTATGGATACTTTTTCAAATTTCTGGAGATCCCATCTGGGAATCTTCACAACAATATAATCCAAAGCAGGCTCAAAACAGGCCTGTGTCTTTTTGGTGACCTGATTCTCTATGTCTTTCAAAGAGTATCCCAAACCAAGTTTTGCTGCAATGAATGCCAAAGGGTATCCTGTGGCCTTTGACGCAAGTGCTGAGCTCCTGGAAAGCCGTGGATTAAGCTCAATCACCCTGTACTCTTCACTGTTCCTGTCCAATGCAAACTGCACATTGCATTCACCGACAATGCCAAGCTGCCTGACCAGCTTTATCGAAACATCCCTCAATTTATGGTATTCACTGTTTGTAAGCGTCTGAGAAGGGGCAACAACAATTGATTCTCCGGTATGGATGCCCATCGGGTCTAAATTTTCCATATTGCATACTGTCACGCAGTTATCATATGCATCTCTTACTACTTCATATTCAATCTCTTTCCAGCCGCCCAGATACTCCTCAACCAATATCTGGTCTGTAAAAGAAAATGCTTCGCTCGCCAATTTGTAGAATTCTTTCCTGGTCCTTGCAACTCCGCTGCCTTTTCCCCCAAGCGCAAAAGCAACCCTTATTATGAGGGGAAAGCCTATCTCTTTTGAAGCTTTTTCAGCATCCTCAATATTTGATGCAGCAACGCTTTTTGGAGTGTCAATCTCTGCTTTTTTCAGCTCTCTGATGAACAGCGCCCTGTCTTCAGATTTGATTATTGTCTGCACCTGAGTCCCAAGGACCCTGACCTTGTGCTTCTTAAGTATGCCTTTCCTATACAGCTCAACACCTGTGTTCAATGCAGTCTGCCCTCCAAATGAGAGCAGGATGGCATCAGTCTTTTCCTTTTTGATTATCTTCTCCACAAAATAGGTATTTATCGGCAGAAAATATACTTTGTCAGCGAGATGCTCTGAAGTCTGTATAGTGGCAATATTTGGATTTATCAGGACGGTCTTTATTCCTTCCTCCTTAAGCGCTTTGATTGCCTGGCTTCCAGAATAGTCAAATTCACCAGCTTGGCCGATTTTCAAGGCCCCGCTTCCGAGTATAAGTACATTTTTTGGTTTTTTCATGCTAATATCTCTCTTCCCTTGCCATATTTTTTGTGACCACCTTCAGAAAATCATCAAAAATGAAATCAGTATCACTTGGTCCGGGATTAGCTTCGGGATGGAACTGAACGCTCCTGAAAAGCCCGCTATTGTGTATGATGCCTTCATTTGTATCATCATTGGCATTCACAAACCATTCTTTCCATTCTTTCGGTAAAAGACCTGGATTCACTGCAAAACCATGGTTCTGGCTTGTGATGTGGCATCTTCCTGTCAATTTGTCTATGCATGGCTGATTCTGCGACCTATGCCCATATCTTAGTTTGTATGTATCTGCACCTATTGCCAGTGATAGGAGCTGATTCCCGAGACATATCCCTAAAATAGGTGTTTTTTCGTGCACAAGCTTTCTGATGCTATCAATGGTAGCCTTGCATTGTTTCGGATCACCTGGACCATTTGATATGACTGCTGCATCATAGTCCATATCAGAAAAATCATGATTCCAGGGAACACGCATGACTGAGCATCTCCTTTTCATCAGTGACTTTATGATGCTATGCTTGACACCGCAGTCTATCAATAGTATCTTGATTTTTCCGCTCTCATAGATCTCAGGAGCATTGCAGGACACCTGTGACACAAGATCATCTTCATCAGGATTGTAAAAATCAATGCTCTTGTCATTGGCCTCGATCTTTCCCAGCATCACACCATTTTCCCGAAGTCTCTGTGTCAATGCCCTTGTATCAATACCATATATGCCGGGAATACTGTTTTTTTTCATCCAGTCAGAAAGTGATTGGACAGCATTCCAATGGCTGTAGTCTTTTGAATAATCACTCACAACAAGACCTTTAATATGTATCTTCTCTGATTCAAAGAATTTCATGAGCTTTGCTGCTTTTTCCGGAGGAGGTACACCATAATTTCCTATCAATGGAAAGGTCATGACCAGGATCTGTCCTTTATATGACGGATCGGTCAGTGATTCCGGATATCCAACCATACCTGTATTGAAGACCACCTCTCCGGCAGAAGAGATATTGAACCCGAAAGAGAACCCTTGGAACACTGTTTTGTCCTCAAGTATGAGCCTTATTTTTTTCAATTTCAGAACCTAGAATCTAGAGAGATTGATAACGGCTTTTAAAGATTTTGGATGTACAGGATATAGGTTTGTGTACATGTTTTTTGCGACTCTGGGTACTTAATTGACTAAAATTTGTCGTCTGATAGATAACTATATAAAGACGAGAAATAAAAAATATTATATGTTTAATCCATTGCCTAAAAACGCAAGTTTTGATATGAGACTTGATATGTTTTTTGACGAGAA
>JAHIYL010000001.1 GCA_018815145.1 Nanobdellota archaeon
GGATATTGTGTTGGGGATGGTTCAATCAATGTGAGAAATGGTTTTTTGTATAGTATTAATATCACAGCTAAAAACAAAAAATATGTTGATTACATTACCAAAGCATTTACAACTGTCACAAATACGGTCCCAAATAAACGCATGACTAAAGGAGTACATGACATATATTATGCAAATGTTGAGATTATTACTCATTTAATTATTCATGGATTTTTCTCTGAATATAAAAAGCAATGGTATAAATTATTGCATTCATATATTAAAAAACAATATGTAAGGTCACATCTGATTTACTGGAAAAGCATAGAAAATTCAAAATTATCTGCTATTGAAATCTCAAAATTGACTGATAAGTCTCATTGGGCTGTAAGGGATGCAATGAATCGAGACATTAGAATTGGAATTGTATCTTTTGAAAAATCTAAAAAAAAAGATGAGAAAGGCCCATTTAAAAGATATTTTTTCTTAACAAATAAAGGTAAAGAATTACTTGAAATATTAAATACAGTTAAAAAAAGGTGAAACATAAATAGGTAAGGTGAAATAAATGAATGAAAACAAAAAAACAAGAGTGATTATTATGGGTGCTGCTGGACGTGATTGTTAATCCACGAGTTCCATAACTTCAACACCCACTTTAGAAATAATCCGCTCTTCGAAGTAGTCTGCTTCACAGCAGAACAGATACCTGATATAGATGGCAGAGAGTATCCTCCTGTGCTTTCAGGCAAATTGTATCCGAACGGGATTCCGATCTATTCTGAATCAGAGCTGTCAAAGCTAATAAAGAAGCATGATATCGATGTCGTCTGTTTCTCATACAGCGATGTTTCTTATGATTACATCATGAAAAAATCAGCAGTTGTGAATGCTGCCGGTGCTGACTTTCTTCTCCTTGGGACAAAATCAACACAGGTGAAATCAACAAAACCAGTAATCAGTGTGACTGCAGTCAGGACCGGCTGCGGCAAGAGCCAGACATCAAGGAAGATTGTTGACATCCTCAAGAAAAAAGGATTGAAGACAGTTGCAATAAGGCACCCTATGCCATATGGAGACCTTTCAAAACAGGTCTGGCAGAGATTTGCGACTTATGAGGACATGCTCAAGCACAAATGCACGATTGAAGAGATGGAAGAGTATGAGCCCTACACTTCAAGGGGACTTGTTGTCTATGCAGGTGTAGACTATGAAAAAATACTGAGAGAAGCTGAAAAAGAAGCTGATATCATCCTGTGGGATGGAGGGAACAATGATTTCTCATTCTACAAGACCGACCTGTCAATCACTGTGCTTGATCCGCACAGGGCCGGAAATGAGATCACCTACTATCCGGGCCAGGTATGCTTTTTGACAGCAGATGTACTGGTCATAAACAAGATGGAGACTGCCTCTCCTGAAAATATTGAGATCCTCAGGAAAAATATTGAGAAATACAACCCAAAAGCAATGGTGATTGAAGGAGCTTCACCTGTTTCAGTGGACAGGCCTGAATTAATTAAAGGAAAGAGAGTGTTAGTCATCGAAGACGGGCCAACGCTCACGCACGGCGGCATGAAGATCGGTGCCGGCACTGTCGCTGCCCAGAAGTATGGTGCAAAGGAATTGGTGGACCCGAGACAGTATGCAGTAGGCAAGATTGCAAAGACATTCAGGTTATACCCAAATATCGGCACACTTCTTCCTGCAATGGGATATGATGATGCACAGGTCAAGGATCTTCAGGAGACTATTGACAAAGTAGACTGCGACGCTGTTGTCATCGGAACACCGATTGATCTTGGAAAACTGATCAAGATAAACAAACCTAGTGTCAGGGTTGAATACAATCTTCAGGAGATAGGAAAACCAGATCTTCAGGATGTGCTTGATGACTTTGTGAAGAAGCATAATCTATAGTGTTTTTTTTTTTTTAGAATTTTTGAGAAAATAATTACTGCGGTGATGATGATAATGGCACAGACAGATTTCATCCTGAAATCTTACTCACCTGCGGTTCGCCTGGCCTTATCATCACCGCGTATGTATTAGAAATTTGATTATAATGAGTTTAATAAAAAAGGTGATAGCATGAAAAGAGATCTACTTAAACTGCCTGATTTAACATCAGAGGAACTGAACAGTGTCATTGATTTGGCAATAGATATAAAGAAAAGTCCAGATAAATATTCTGAAAAATTGTCCGGAAAGACACTTCTAATGATATTTGCAAAGCCATCGCTTAGGACAAGAGTGAGTTTTGAGACTGGCATGACTAAGCTTGGGGGCCATGCGATATATTATGATATATCCACTTCGCCCATGGGGAAAGGAGAGACAATACATGATACTGCGAACTGCGCATCAAGGTATGTTGACATAATCTCAGCAAGACTTTTCGACCATGAAGATATTGTAGATCTTGCACAAAATTCAAGAGTGCCTGTGATAAATATGTTGACTAATATGACACATCCATGTCAGATTGTAGCTGATCTAATGGCAATAAAAGAGAAAAAAGGTAGTTTTAAAGGGCTTAAGCTTGCTTTCATGGGTGATGGCAATAATAATGTGACTCATTCACTGATCTATGGTTGTGCAATGGTTGGCATAGATATTACAGTCGCTTCTCCGGAAGGAGAGGAATATTCTCCAAGCAAGGATGTTGTTAAAGAAGCAAAGAAATTTGCTGAAAAGCAAGGCTCAAAAGTGGTTGTGACAGATGATGCAAATGAGGCTGCCAAAGATGCTGATATACTTGTGACAGATACGTGGATGAGCTATCATCATAAGCCTGAGCAGAAGGCAGAGAGAGTCAAGATGTTTTCGCCCTATCAGGTCAATGCAGAAAAATTTGCTCTAGCAAAGCCAGATGCAATCTTTATGCACTGCCTGCCTGCATACAGGGGCTATGAAGTGACAGCTGATGTCATTGACGGTCCAAAGTCCATTGTCTTTGATGAAGCTGAGAACAGGATGTGGACAGAGATGGCGATAATGCTGTTTTTGATGGGGAAGATGTAGATATTGTTGCTAGGAAACTACGTGTAAAATATTGATCATCTGCTAAAAGACACTGAACCAGCTATTGAATGGAGTCCTGGATATGATTGCAGACAACATCAATTTAATCAATGAAAAGCTTTATAGTATTGCAAATGAGGTTCCGTGATTAAGTAAAAATTCTCCATATCCGTAAACCAATCGGGTGGATCTACTCTTATTACTTCCCAAACAAAAGCACCAGCAAAAGTGTTTTCAAAATACCATTCCCACATTTCACTTTCTGGTTTAAATTCTAATTCGGTGTATGCAGTATTAATCATTGTATCAAACGAGGTTACCACATTGTACCTATGATCTTGATCAACTAAAGATTGTACTGTAACCCATAAGCAAAGATCAGCATCCATACCAGCAACATAAATCCAGCCTTCTTCAGGATAAATTTCATAGTCATTGAGAATAGATATTAAATTTGATGATCTAACAGCATCCATATCTGTTTTCGTAGTAAATACACTGTTTTCATAATCATTCACTAGATCTGTTACTGAAATTATTGTTTCACCAAATGGTCCCAAACTTGAATCAGCTGGTTCGTATTCAACTATTATTATAGGTAAATTATTGTTCATGGCATACTCAATTATGAATGTCACGAATGGCATCATATCTGCATAATCTTCTGCGAAAAGACCTTCAATAAAATAGTCTTGCATATCAATTATTACTAATGCACTAATATCTTTTCTTTCTTCTAATTCAGGAGCAGAATCGAATAATTGGTAGACTGAGGTTCCATGAACATGTTCTGTTAGTGCTTTGTAATAATTTTTGACTTTGAGCTGACACTGCAGATTACAATCATCCAGCTCTGTTTCGATTTCATCAGCATTAATCACTGCACCTGGGTTGCATTCCCCTTCATAGGCAATTTCTACATCACCGGCCATACATCTACTGGAATATGTTATACCATCGATTCCACAGACAGGATACCAATCATCAGCACAAATTTGTTGTTGTTCTGATTGACCACCCCCTGTTTGGCCATCACATCCACTTAAAATATATGCACTTAAGAATAAAATTGTGATTAATACAGTAGTTCCGATTGAAATTTCTTCTCCTCTATAGAGTTTTTTAGAAAAAGATGGGAAAATGTTTATTCTCCCATCACCTTATTATAGTAACCAATCCAAAATAAGGTGATAAACAATGGAACTCTCAGAATTAAAAAC
>JAHIYL010000101.1 GCA_018815145.1 Nanobdellota archaeon
ATTCCATCAATGATTCTTCATTCAATGATTCAATAGGTGAATCGATAGGTGAATCGATAGGTGAATCAATAAGTGAATCAATAGGTAGATCTGATTATTTGCTTGAATTGCTCGACAATGCAACGTTTGCTGCAGAGAACAGCGGTTCATCAGTGACAATCCATGATGCAGACATCAGTGAGATCACCGGCATGTTCATAGGAGACATCGGAATGGATACAGATGTCGTGGCTGTTGAAGCAGAGAGCATAGGCTCTGCAGAGATCGTGCTGAAAAAGAATTATCCGGATGAAAATACAGAAATTGATTTCATATTATACTGCAGCAGCTTTGATTTCATATCAGAAAGCTGCAATGATTGGACAGAATCTGATATTGAATTTTACCAGAATGATTCCCATGTCGTCTTCACAGTCTCACATTTCAGTGCATATGCAGGAGGAGTCAACCAGAGCATCCCGCCTGAGATTTCTCCTGCTATGCTCATCATCTGGGATTCCAGTGATACGGACATGCCTAATTCAGGTCTGACAGTATATCCGGGAAACACAACAACACTCTATGCAAGCTATACAAATGAAACCTCCGGAGAAGCAATATCAGGCGCATGTCTCGCAAATGCCACTGGCTCATTCCAGATAATGGACCTTAACCCATCAACCGGATACTTCACCCAGGACCTCACATACTATGAACCAGGAAACCACATCTTCACTATTCATTGTTCATATCAGGGTTTCACCAATCTTAACACCACTGATTATGTAGATGTGTCTGAGATGCCTGAGCTAAATCAGACAGATTCAGATGGAGACGGCTATCCTGAACTCATCGACTGCAATGATAATGATGCTGATATCAATCCCGGCAGCACAGAAATCCTTTACAATGGAATAGATGATGACTGCAATGCTCAGACTTTTGACTATATTGTGTTTGATATCACAACAGACAGGCAGGAATATTCGCTGTCTGCCACAGTCACGATCACAGTAGATGCGACCATTGCATCAGAGACATATATCACAGTCAATACTCCGACAAACATCTCATATATCTTCATCCTTGGAGGTGAGAATTATCCTGAAAGCCAGGAATTCACATTCACAAATAAATCAGGGATATATTCAATTGATGCAATCAATTATTTTGAAAATTATACAAACCAAAAGAGTGTGGAGATAAATGTTGAGAACACCCTGCATGCCGGTATCGGCGGTAATGCCAGCCAGATTTTCACAGAAGAGCAAGCTGGATTCACATCAGTTGTTTCCGGAGGAATCCCGCCTTATTACTATGACTGGAATTTTGATGATGGATACATAAGCCATGACCCAAATCCGATACATCTGTTCAGCCAGACAAAAAGACACAATATTGCATTCAAGGTCAGGGACAGTGAATATAATTATTTCATGGAGACAATAACATTGGATGTGGTCCCAAAGTATATCCTGAATGTCACTGTGATCGACAATGTCACTCATGAGCCTGTAGAAGACGTTAAAGTCAAGATCGATTCAAATTATTATTATACTGATGAGAATGGCGAAGCAAGGTTTGCTCTTACAAACAGGACATATGACATAAGGATATCGCACTCAAATTACTACACATACAGCCATGATGATTTTAAATTCAATTCCTCATACAATATGCTTGTCTATCTTGAACCGGAATCTGAAGAGCTTCCTCCGCTGATAAGCCTGACTGAACCTGCAAATGGGACTTCAGTCATAGGAGATGATGTCACTTTCAGGTTCTATGTCATTGATAATGACCTAGTCAACTGCACACTCTACATTTCAGAAGGAGATGGCTGGTGGACTGAACTTGAAGAATTCATCAATGTAGAGTCAAACAAAGAGGTCACATACACTGAAGAGGACCTATCTAGTGAATCATATATATGGAAAGTAGAATGTTTTGACACTGCCGGTTTCTCTTCTGACAGCAAAGAGAACTCATTCCGCTTTTCTCTGGCAGAAGACATCACCAATCCAGCCACAGCTTCTGAATCTGATGCAGAGCCGGATGCCACTTTCTCCCAGGTGCAGGAGGTCTTTGACCTTCTGCCGGACATTGACACATATTCCCCTGACCAGAAGAGAGTGGTCAACATATTGGGGATTGTTGACATGCTAAAGCAGCTGAAACTTGAGCTTTACAAGGCAAATAGGGATCTGTACAATCTGAAATACAGAGAAGATGTCATCGATGTGCTTGATGAGCGTGAGAAGATACTGGCTGAGATCAATAAGATAAAAGATGCTGCACCAAGGGCGATCAATGTTATTAAGAAAGTTGAGTTTGTCAAATATGTTGAGGATACTGATGCTAAAGGTCTGCTTGAAAAATATATCTCCCTGAAAGGATATGAGTACTCAAAAAAAGAGAAGGATGATTTCACAGAAGCCAACATCCTGCTCCAGAAAAAGCTATCCATAAATACAGAAGCATATAATGTGATGATCGAATATGTGTCAGGC
>JAHIYL010000102.1 GCA_018815145.1 Nanobdellota archaeon
AGGAAGGCATATCAGATGCAGGCATTATGAGTTGAGGATATGTTTTATCCAGCCCAAAAAGCACAAACTTTTTTAAACATGACAATTTTTCTTTGGTTCATTAATATATACAATATCTCAAGGTAATAAAAATGAGCAAGAAATCAAAGAAAAAAAAGAAAAAACCAAATCTCAAAAAAGAGAAATATGCAAAATTCAAAAAAGAGAAGCCCGGCACAACTGATCTTTCAATGCCTGATCTGGCAGAAGAGGAGAAGAAGATTGCCAGAGAAGATGAGATCAGGTTGAACAAGCATCTTAGATTCAATAAGAATCCTATAAGAAAACCGATCATCGAAAGAAAGATGTTCTCTAAAAGAGACAAGGTAAGGTAATTATTATATTTAAATTTACCATATATTTTTCTATTCTCTTCTCCAGGTGACTTCTACTTCATCAGTACGTTCATAGGGCCTGATTTTGCTGTCCTTGATTGACATCCTTATGCCGGATTTATGCATTATAAGGCCAAGCCATGCGATCATTGCTGCATTGTCTACCAGATATTGATTTTCAGGTGCATAGAACTCTGCACCTCTCTCATTGCACATGATATTGCACATCTCCTGCAGCCTCTTGTTGCAGCCGACGCCCCCGCCGATTATGAGCTCGTTTTTTTCACAGTGTGCCATTGCCCTTTCTGAGACTTCCACAAGCATAGCAAACACAGTCTCCTGCATAGAATAGCAGAGATCCTCAATCGGATACTTACCTGACCTGTATTTATTCTTGAGGTTTGTTAATAATCCGCCAAATGAGACATCCATACCTTTAACAGTATAAGGTAATTCAATGTATTTTTTCCCCTCCAATGCAAGTTTCTCTATCTTAGGTCCGCCCGGAAACCCAAGATCAAGTTCCCTGGCAAAAGAATCCAGAAAATTTCCTACACCATTGTCCAGGGTCTCACCAAATATCCTGTATCTGCCGCCGTCATATGCAATCACCTGAGTATTTGCTCCGCTTGCATAGAGCAGCACTGGATCCCTGCACTCAGGAAAAAGCAGTCTTCCTATCTCAAGATGCGCAACACAGTGATTGACACCAATCAAAGGTTTTTTAAAGTTTAGCGAAAGAGACCTTGCAACAGTCGCACCTACCCTCAGGCAGTTGCCAAGACCGGGTGATTGCGAGAAAGCGATAAGGTCAATATCTTTAAGTGCCGCATCTGCTTTTTTCAGAGCATCTCTTATTACAGAGTCAAAAACATCAAAATGATGATCAGCGACAGCAGCAGGGATCATGCCTCCTGTCTTTGTTGTAAAAAGAGATTTACAGTTAGATAAGACTTTTTTGTCTTTGATTATGGCTATACCAAATGTATGTGCAGTTGATTCGATACCGATGACTAACATAAATACAAGGTAAAACTAGATTATTTAAAAAAATAGAGATTATTTTCAGTCCCACTCTGGTGCAAGATGCTCAGGATTCAATACTCGTAGCCCCTTATGCAATCCAAATATCTCTGCCATCTCATTTTCTTTTAGTTTAAAATCAAAGATGTCAATGTTCTCTTGGAGATGCTCTATACTTGCTGCTTTTGGGATTGCTATCACTCCTTCCTGCTGTATCACCCATCTCAGTGCAATCTGTGCAGAGGTCTTCTGATATCTTTTTCCTATGTTTTCAAGGACCGGATTATTCAGGATATCTTTGCTGCCTTCTGCCAAAGGCGAATAGGCTATGATCCGTATTCCATTTGCTTTGCAGTATCCGATGACTTTGTCCTGTGACAGCAACGGATGGTATTCTATCTGATTGAATGCAATGTCCGGAGCAATCTTCAGTGCTTCTTCCAATAGCTGCACTGTGAAATTACTTACTCCTATGAATTTGGTCTTACTCTCGTGCTGAAGCTGTATCATTGCGTGCAAAGTTTCTTTGATATCTCCTTTTGGCCAGTGTATCAGGAGTATGTCGATATAATCAGTTCCAAGATCTGCAAGACTTTGGATCACTGAATCATATGCCTGTTTTTTGCTATCCATATTATCCCAATGTATTTTTGTCGATAGAAATATTTCTTTTCTTGAAATACCTGATTCTTTTACAGCCTGCCCGATATTTTTTTCATTTCCATAGTATTGTGCAGTGTCAATATACCTATATCCAAGGGATATGGCATTCTTGACAGTATCAATGCATCCCTTGCCTGCCAGCCTGAAAGTTCCAAGGCCGATTGCTGGGATTCTTTTACCTGGTTCAATTTCTATAAATTCCATTTTTTCTGAAAATAAAGGAAGTATATTTAAAAAAATACTCAGTGAATAACAAAATGCGATGGATTTAAGATAACATGCCTATTGAATACAGAAATCCTGAACCAACACCTGTGAAAATGACTATCAGCCAGTATATAAGTTCCATCGCTGATATGATAATGCCTGCAAGCGCAATCTTCTCTCCTTTCAGGTATTCATCATTGTTTATCTTGTTCAGGGCATAGATTGATACAAGTAAACCAATAGGCCATAGGAAAATTGATAGTATGATTCCTATGTATGCAGTCCTTTCTGTCTTCACCTTATTGTGCATGCCAACATACCTGGACTCTGTCCCTGCAGACTCTGCCTCGGCGCCAATCTTGATGAAATCATAGGTATCCTTGATGTCCTCCGTTGTCCAGCCTTCTTCAATCATGGCTTTTTCAAGATTTGCATATTCAGGATTTACCGTAAGCCTGGATTTCAGAAATTCAATCTTGTCTTTTATAATCACAAAAAAGATAAAATAAATTGAGAATAAAAAAATTACTCTTTTTTCTCTTCCGCAGGTTTTGCCTCTTCCTTTTTCTCAGCTGGTGCTTTTGAAGCTTCTGCGCCTTCTGCTGCACCTTCCTCTGCAGGTGCCTCAACAAGAGGTTTTTTCCCTTTTTTCAAGATTTTTAGGCATACCTGGCTTATCCTGTCGTGTATTGTGTTTCCGCAGACAGTCTTTCTTTTCCTGACACCGGGACTCTTATTCCTTGTGCCGATCCCATTTACAAGAAGGATCTTTTTCCTGACAGGTCCCTGGATATCTCTTCTCATTGGAAAGCCGCAATAATCTGCACCGCCGGTTATCTCAAATTCATAACCGGTCATGTCAAATATCTCTCCTCGGATCTTATCTCCTATCTTTTTTCCCATCAACCCTTGCGCATTCTCATTCTGCACTACTTTCTGGATGCATGAACC
>JAHIYL010000103.1 GCA_018815145.1 Nanobdellota archaeon
GACAAAAGCAAAACCTATTATAAGTGATAAATCAAAATCAAGGAAACTCTTTGGTACAGATGGTGTCCGCGGCACTGCCAATATTTATCCTATCACTGCTGAGATGGCGCTAAAAATCGGCAAGGCAGCAGCAATAGTCCTCAGGAACACTGTAAAAAAACCAAAATTCCTGATCGGTAAAGACCCAAGGCTTTCCGGCTACATGATAGAATATGCTCTTACATCAGGCATATGCTCGACTGGTGCTGATGTTCTTTTAGTTGGCCCTATGCCTACCCCTGCAATAGCTCATCTTACCAGGAGTTTTGCAGCAGATGCCGGTATAATGATCTCAGCCTCTCATAATCCTGCAACAGACAACGGGATAAAGCTTTTTGATTCAGAAGGATTTAAGCTGCCCGATGAAGTTGAACTGGAAATCGAGTCCCTTGTTCTTGAAAAGGATCTGTCAAAACATAATGTCTCTCCCGGCAGCATTGGAAGGGCATACAGGATAGATGACGCACAGGGCAGATACATCGAATTTGCAAAAAGCTCAATTTCCAACTTTTCATTAAAGGGGTTAAAGATTGCTCTGGACTGCGCAAACGGAGCCGCATACAAGGTCGCACCATTAATCCTATCAGAACTCGGAGCTGAACTCATTGTTATAAATAATTCTCCTGATGGGACCAACATAAACAAGGATTCCGGAGCACTGCATCCAGAAGTAGCAAGGACGGCCGTGCTTGGGCATTCCTGTGATGTCGGCATATCCCTTGACGGAGATGCTGACAGAGTCATACTGGTCGATGATGAAGGGACAATACTTGACGGTGATAATATAATCTCATTTTCAGCAAATTATCTGAAATCCAAAGGAAAACTGAACAAAAATACTGTTGTGGTGACTGATTACTCTAATCTTGGACTTGACGTGTTGATGAAAAAAAAAGGGATATCTGTTGTGCGAGCAGAGAACGGAGACAGATATGTCATAGAAGAGATGAGAAAGAACAGCTACAACCTTGGCGGAGAGCAGTCAGGGCACATAATATTTTCTGATTTCAATTCAACAGGAGACGGCACAATTTCAGCTCTGCAGGTTCTGAGGATAATGATTGAATCAAAAAAAAAGCTGTCAACACTGGCAAAAGAACTGAAGAAATTCCCACAGGTCCTGTTCAATATTGAAGTAGATAAGAAAAAGCCGCTGAAGAATATATCTGGTCTTGATTCTCTTCTAAAAGAAATAAAAATAAAATTTGGCTCAGAAGGCAGAGTCTTTCTAAGGTATTCAGGAACACAGAATCTTTTACGTATTATGCTGGAAGGTAAAAACCTCAATGAGATTGAGTCCTTTGGGAAAAAAATTTAGAAATTGATCAAAAAGGAGCTGAAATGAAGATGCAGGCCGTACTTCTCGCAGCAGGAATCAGCACCCGAACATATCCACTGACAATAACAAAGCCAAAGCCTCTTCTGAAAATCGCCAACAAGACCATAATTGAGCACAACCTGGATTCTCTTGTAGGGATTGCCAAAGAAGCAATCATTGTTGTCAATTACATGAAAGAAGATATCATAGATTTTATTGGTGAGCAGTACAAGAATATCACTATAAAATACATCGACCAGGAAGAGTCAAAAGGGACTGGCCATGCACTCATGATATGCGAGCACCTACTCAAAGACAGGTTTATGGTGCTAAACAGTGATGATTTTTTTGCCCACAAGGATATCAAAAGATGCATCAGGCACAAATATGCTGTTCTGGGCAAAGAACTTGATGAGACTGAAAGTTTTGGAGTCTTCTCTGTAGAGGAAAACGTCCTGAAAGACATAGAAGAGAAGCCAAAATCTGAGATTGGAGGTCTTGTCAACACAGGATTATATGTATTAGACAAGAAGATATTTGACACTGTGCTTAAAAAATCAAAAAGAGGAGAATATGAGATAACTGACTATCTGAAATATCTCATCAGATGCAAAGAGGATATTTTTTGTGAAAAAGTAGAGCATTATTGGCATCCTATTGTCTATCCCTGGAGCCTGCTCGATGCAAACAGCTTTTTTGTAGGAAGCATGAAAAAAAGCTTCATAAAAGGAAAAATTGAAAAAAATGTCACAATAAAGGGCAAGATCATGCTGGGTGTTGGATCCAGTATCCTAAGCGGAGTCTGCATAGAGGGGAATGTCATTATCGGAAAAGGCTGCAAAATAGGGCCGAACTGCTATCTTAGGGGAGACACGACAATCGGAGACAACTGCCATATAGGACAGGCTGTCGAAATAAAGAATTCCATAATCGGTGACAATTCAAACATCCCACATCTTTCGTATGTAGGTGATTCAGTGATAGGTGATAATGTAAATTTTGGAGCAGGCACTTCAACTGCAAACCTGAGGCATGACAACTCAAATATACATTGTTTTGTAAAAGGAGATAAAACTGATACTAATAGGAGAAAACTCGGAGCGATTGTTGCTGATGATGTCCATACCGGAATAAATACATCCATCTATCCGGGGAGGATGATCTGGCCTGGAAAGACAACCCTGCCAGGTGAAACAGTATCAAAAGACATCAATTGATCATCAGTCAAAATCATCGGATTTCTAAAATGAGACAAAAACTGCGGCAGATTGAAGAAAAAAATAAAAAATATATCCTAAATAAAAATCCCAATCCAAAAGGACTTATCATGTTCTGTGAAGATAAGATGCAGGTATTTGAATACTTCAGAAACAATATGACAGTCCCTGAAACAATGCTATTCACCAAGGAAAATGCTGAGAAATTCTTCAATATGCATCAACAGGCTGTTTTGAAACCCAGATACGGGTCAAAAGGCAAAGGCATCATGCTTGCAGAAAAAGGTGAAGACCATACCGGGCTAAGGGATTATCTTATCCAGGAAATGATTGTACCTGAAAAATATGATAAAAAATGCTGGGATGTTCGCGTATTGGTGCAGAATATCAATAAAATCACGGTTGGCATGTATTCAAGAGTATCTGATAATTTTGTGACAAATATTTTTCAGGGAGGAAGCGTTGAATCAACAGAAAAAATCATTAATAGTGTTTCTGCAAAAGAACAAAATATTGTGGTTAAACTGGATAATTGCACAAAAAAAATAATTTCTTACATAGAAAACAAATATGATTTTGTTGAGATTGGGATTGATTTTCTCGTTGATGCAAAGGGTAATGTTTTCCTGATAGAGATAAATACAATGCCGGGAATTGGCGGTTTCTTTGAAATGGACAACAGAGGATTGATTGACAAAAGGCTTTTATCAGAGATACTTGAAAACCGATTGCTAATCAGGGAGAGCAATTCTCCTGAATATAAAAAAATTGATTATGGTGATGAATAATGTGCGGAATAATAGGGATGGTCTCAAAAGATGATTTTACAATACAGGATGCATTCAAAAAATTAAAGAAACTGGAATACCGAGGATATGACTCATTCGGCTATTTTGACAAGGAATTATTGATAAAGAAAACCGGTCACATCCTCATACCAAAAACAAAAAAACTGACAAGGATGGCAATCCTGCATTCGCGCTGGGCGACACATGGCGGAGTCACTGACAAAAATGCTCATCCTCATCAATCCTGCGACAGGAACATCACAATTGTACACAACGGGATAATCGAAAACTATGCAGAGCTGAAAAACTCTCTCCAGAAAAAAGGGCATAGGTTCTCAAGTGAGACAGACTCAGAAGTTGTTGCGCATTATTTTGAGGAAAAGGTTAAGAAAAAAACAATGAAGCAGGCATGTGTAGATTTTATCAAGGAAATCAAAGGAACTTTTGCAATACTGGTCATGAAAAATGATGATGACTGCATATATGCTCTTAAAAGAGATTCTCCTTTGGTGATAGGACCTTCAAAACGATCAAATATTCTTGCATCAGACATATACGCTTTTTCAGATTTGACTGATAAAGCAGTCTTTTTTGACAATGATGAATTTGCAGTGGTTGATAGTGAAAAATATACATTCTACAATGAACTTGGAAAGCCAATAAAGAAGACTGTGCAGAGATTCAGGTGGGAGCAGGAAGAATCCCTTAAAAAAAAATTCAAGCACTATATGATAAAAGAAATCATGGAAGAACCTATAGTTGTAAAGAGGCTCCTGTTTTCGCTTAAGACAGAGCAGAAAGACAATTTTGAGAGGCTGATACGGCTCATCAAAAAACAGGAAAAAATTGTCTTTGTAGCCGCAGGCACAAGCTATCATGCATCTCTCCTAGGTGTATATTATCTGCACAAATGCGGTGTCGAAGCACAGGCACTCATTGCTTCAGAGTTTGAAAATTTTGCTTTTCTTGATGAAAAATCACTGGTAATACCTATCTCACAGTCTGGTGAAACCATGGATCTTATAGAAGCTCTCAAATATGCCAAAGAACATAAAGCAAAGATAGCATCTGTTGTCAATGTGCCATATTCAACAATACAGAGGATGAGCGATGTCTCATTGAACATAATGGCTGGCCAGGAGATATGTGTTGCAGCAACAAAATCATTTGTCAACCAGGTGACAATCCTCCTCTCCATTGCCAAAGAATTTGGATTTAAAGTGAATCTTGATACACTGCCAACAAGGATAGAATCTGTATTGGGTCAAAAAAACAAGATTAAAAAAATCGCAAAAAGCATATCTAAGAAAAACGACATGTATGTCCTTGGAAGAGGACTGTCTTATCCTGTGGCAAGAGAAGTCGCCCTCAAAATCAAGGAGATTTCGTATATCCATGCCGAAGGAATGATGGGCGGAGAACTGAAGCACGGAACAATTGCACTGATAGAAAAAGGGACTCCAGTCATATCATTGATCTCAAATAAGGATCATGATATGCTCTCAAACACAAAGGAAGTTGAGGCAAGAGGAGCAAAGATAATAATGATAACTAACAGCATGCCGGGGGACATCAGGCTGCAGACGTCAAATGATGGGAAGTTCGGCATCCTTGCAACAATATTCGGGCAATTGCTGACATATTATATAGCACTTGAAAGAAAACTCCCCATAGACAAACCAAGGAATCTTGCCAAGAGCGTCACTGTGAAATAGACGGCAGAAAAATCAGAACAATTTCCCGCCATCAGGCACTTTTTTATCAGGGAAAATAAGGACTACATCACCATTCTCATCAGGAAAACCTACAATCAGTATCTCTGACATGAAACTTGCTATCTGCTTAGGTGGAAAATTAACAACAGCCGCGACCTGCTTTTCAATAAGTTCTTCTTTTGCATAATGTGCTGTCAATTGAGCACTGGATTTTTTGATTCCTATTTTCTCACCAAAATCAACCCACACTTTGTAGCTTGGATTTCTTGCCTCAGGAAAATCCTCAATTTTGGTTATTGTGCCAATTCTGATATCCACTTTTTCAAAATCATTCCATGTGATTGCCATTTTGAGTTGAGGGATAAATATTAAATATAAAAAAATATCCCATATAGTTTATGGAAAATGAAATTAAAAATTTTGTTACTGGTTTTGTGAAAAATTACAGTACAATCAAAAAGACAAAAACAACATGGAAAAAGCCTTTGGTTGCGTATGCAGATGCAAATGATCCAATTTTCAAGGACCTTAAACAAATTATTTCATCCGACCATTTATTACCAGAAGATATCCTTCCTGCAGCCAAAAGTGTCATTGCATTCTTCATCCCGTTTGACGAAAAAATACCAAAATCCAATGTCAGCGGAAAGAACTGTTCAATAGAGTGGTGCTATGCTTATATAGAGACAAATCAGCTCATTATTGATATAAATGATACATTGAAGGATTTTCTCAAACAAAACGGCTTTGACGCTGCTGTCACTCCTCCAACGCATAATTTTGATGAAGAGAGATTGATATCAAACTGGTCGCATAAGCATGTGGCATATATTGCAGGGCTTGGAAAATTCGGAGTGCATCAACTCTTGATTACAGAACAGGGATGCTGCGGTCGTTTAGGCAGTATTGTGACAGAAGTTAAAGTCAAAGCAACAATGAGATCAAATAATGAATTCTGTCTATTCAGGACTAAAGGCATCTGTCTTGCGTGCGTCAATAAATGTGTCAATGGTGCTCTGCAGAAAGACTCATATGACAGGCACAAATGCTATGAGATGTGCCTTGAGAATGACAGATTCCATGAAAAATTGGGGACTACTGATATCTGCGGCAAATGCTCGACAATTGTGCCATGCAGCTTCATAAATCCAAATAAATAAGATTAAATAGGATAAATACTTTTAAAACAATAATGAGTAAAAAAACTTTATCCATTGTTTTTGGAGTTATAGTAGTGTGTCTTATAGTTTTTCTTATGGTTTTTCTTATGGTTTTTGTAAAGAAATACAGTACGGATAACCTGGTCGTGGCAGAAGAACAAGTATCTTCTCTGCCAAGTGAAATTGAAGCAAAATCTCAATTAGGACTTTCAGAAGAGATGGAATATGCAGAACAAGTACTTGCATCTTATGATGAAATTCCTGAACCAATTGAACACTATATATCAGAATATACATCATACATTGAGCTTGGCCAAGAAAGGATTCTTATGCTTGAGGAAAAGAAAAAATTTCTGGATCCTTCTCTTGCAAAACTTGCAGAAGAAAAAATAATGAGGCTAAAGGAAGCTGTCAATTTCCTTAAAAGTATAGTCAATGATCCTTCTTATATTGACAAGGACACAGACGGCCTTGTGACATTCAGGGAGCAGAATCAGGTCAGCATACGGTTGTCAGATGCAGAATATGAGATAAGCCACCAGGGCTACTGGGATAATGATGAATACATCCTGGAACAAAAAAGACAGGGAAAGATGCTTATCCCTATATCCCTTATATCCTTCAACCAAGAAGAAGTGGGCGGCAATCAGGTAACAGGGAATGCCTTTAAGGTCATCTCGGCTCATCCAAAAAACAATCTTCATTATAACGATGAGGCATATTACAAATGTGTAAACAAGGAAGAGAAAGAGCTCCTGTTGATGTATATTGAAGCAGGTATTTATGAGGATATTGAAGATACTTTAAGGGAATATGCAAAGACAGTGCAAAACGAGGGTGAATACTGCATCGGAGTTATTCTCTGCGACGACAATTGCTGGAGCAGCAATATCAAGGAGGATCTTCAGGAGACATACAATTCAAACATCTTTAAAAGCCTTGCCGGCGCAATATTTGTGGGGGATATCAGAAAAGAATATTTCCAGGAGTACAGATATATGGAAGAGTATGGTGTTGATGATTTTGTCATAGACCTGTATTTTATGGATCTTGATGGAGAGTGGGTCGAAGAAGCTCCCAAAGACATGTGCAAATTCTGGGATGAATGCGCTGAAGCACACAATGACTTTGATGCTTGTTATTCACGCACGCACTGCCATTGTAAAGAGGATGAAATTGGTGACGATATATACTGCAATGAAAGAAGAGGCAGCATTGATTCTTTTGGCAAATGCATTATCCCGCGTAAATATTCCAATTCTGATACTTGCACCTGTACTCCGTCACTGGATTGCGAATCTATCAAGAGTGAAGATGAGTGTGACAAGATAGAAGAGGAATTTGATATGTGCTGGTGGAAGCCGGCAGAAGATATCTCGTTTAATGAGCATAATGACAACAAGAAAGGGGACAGACTGGCTGAGATATTTGTTTCAAGGATCAACCCACCAAACGAAAATAAAGAATCAGAAATGATAAACAAGTACCTGAGCAAGGTCATATCAATCAAGACAGGTGAAATTTATCTCAATTGGAATGCTGTCTGGACAGATTATTTTACAGGTACTTTTAATGCGAATGTGGCACGTTCATTAGCAGAATTGTATCCTGACAGCTTCAGTGAAGAATACTACTATTCCAGCAGCACAGAATTCCCTGAATTTAATCCCAGGAAAAGTGTGCATCATTCCTTTTATCAGAATAATGAACTTGCAATTATTGAGAGCCATAGCAATTCAAATTTATTGCGACTTAAACCTGACGGAGACATAGGAATAAATGAGATTTCAGCAATCAATCCAAAATTTATGATAATGATATTCAGTGCCTGCCATATAAATGCCATGGATTATTCAACATATCTCGGCCGAAATTTCATCTTTGAAGAAGACAGCTATGTGACCAGTGTACTTGCTTCCAGCAAGTTTGCTCGAACCATCAATATGGAAAATATCATCAGGTCCTTGAATGAGAAACAGGATATCGGTCATGCTCTTCTGGATTGGATAAACACTAGGATAGGTAAAGGGGCATCAGCTGGTTTCGACAAAACAGAGAACTACCACTGGGACTATGGTATCAGTCTTCAGGGTGACCCGACCATGAAGACAAACACATACAAATCAAACAAGATTGCTGGCTGCAATATCGACGACAAGCTGCTTGAATCAGATTGCTGCTCAAAATATACTGATGAGGATGCCTGTGTCTGTGCAGGCTGCTCGAGGTCGTTTTCAAGCGGGTATTCCTATGCAAGACGTGAAAAAGTATGCAAGCCAAAAAATTATCTCGAAAAGCATATTGCCCTGCTTTCACCAAAATCTGAAAATTGCCCCATCAAATCTCTACAACCAACAATATCAAAACAGGACCTTCTGGATAATTGCGGCATATGCCGGTTTAAAGGGATATATAAGATATTCGAAGAAGGGAACACCTGTGATGATGTCTTTGTGATAAAAGAAGACAATCCCTTGTTATACACTGACAGTGATGGGAATTATTACAGGTGCATCGAAGATAATTGGAAAAAAACTGGATGCTGGGCAATAATTGTGCCTGAAACTGAATTTCCGGGAGGTTTTTCTTCCTGGTATTCATATCCGCAATACAGGGTGGCCTTTGATGATGGACTTCCGGTTATTCAAATAACAAATGATGAATTGTGTTATCCCTCTCATGACCTACAAACACTATACAGATGTGAAAACCAAGAATGGAAAGAGTGTGAAGGATGTTACAGTTATTCTAGTATCTTTACAGAAGAGAATGAAGAAAGTACTATAGGGTATGAAATAAAAAAAACAACTTTTGCTCTAGTCCCAAAATACACTGTATTCAGCGAGAGCTTGATGCGTGTACAGGCTGTTGATGATGATGAGTGTTATCCTGTCCAAGGTACGAGTTTTGAAATGCAGTGCACCGACACAAAATCAGGGATTTGGAAGAGATGCTCTGAATTAAAAAAAAATGATGAAAATGGAGAAAATCAATATTAATCTGTTGAAATGAATTTAGCCATAATGAATCACAAGTGATATATGATGGAAAAAAAGAATTTGTTCATGCTAGCTGCACTGGCCTTGATTGCCCTTGTAGTTTTTATTGCAATGCTTACCATTAGATATGGTGAAAAAGCAGAAGAAGTCATCTCAACAGGTGAAAAAAATACATATGGTGATGAAATTCTTTCACAGGAACCATCAGAAGAGACTGCATTCTTCAGTGCCGATGATGCTCAGACTACTCAATTTCCAGAAACCGCAGGACTGTCTGTTGAATTGATGGATGATTATTCCAATTATATTGAAATGGGAGAAAATAATATACTTGACCTTGAGCAAAGGAAAAAGACTCTTAATCCAGCTCTTACAAAGATTGCTGATGAAAAAATAATCAGACTGAAAAAAGCTGTTGATATCATAAAAAATTACCAGAAAGAAAATCCTGATATCCTCAATATCGATCCAGATTTGATACGTCAGGATAAATCCGGAAACATCAATCTGAAAGAATCAATATATGAAATCAACCACAGGGGATACTGGGGAGATGATTCCTACATCCTGGGACAGATTGAAGAAGGCAGGACTATAATACCGGTCACTGCGGCCTCAGACGCAGAAGCTGACAACCAGTTGACTGCTCAGGCTTTCAGGGTCATATCAAATGCTGAGGAAGAGGAGCCACATTTCAGCAAGGAGATTGTATATACATGCCTTAAGGATGAACTGAAAAATTACAAGGATCTTCTCAAAGAGAAGAAACTTCTGATTTTCTATGTTGAAGGTTCGTTGTATGACAGTATTTCAGGTAAATTGTCAAGATATGCTGATGAAATTATGAGTGAATCCGAGTATTGTGTAACAGCAAGAATATGCAGCGACTGCAGCAGACATGATATCAGGGATGAACTTAGATACACTTATAATGATCCCGGACTATACAAAGAGCTTGCCGGCGCAGTATTGTTCGGAGATATCCCGCTTACATGGTTCAGGGTCTATCAACATGAGATCGCAGATGGTGTCAACACCTTTGTGACTGACATGTTCTACATGGATCTTGATGGAGAATGGATTACCGAAGATGGTACAAGATGCATGTTTGATGACTATTGCGCAAATCACTACAATGACAAGGATACTGATGACTGCAACAACGACAATTATTGCTACTGCCAATTCTGGACCGATGACAATATTTGCCTGACGTGCTTACCTGATGTTGATTGCGAATCGATCGAAATTGAGGAAGAATGCAAAAAAAATGATTATGTCTGTTGGTGGAAGACAGAGGACGACCTGCAATTTGTTGAACACAATGGAGATAGGTCTGCAGAGATATTTGTCTCAAGGATAAACCCCCTTGCTGATGATGATTATGATCAGTCCAAAACAATCAGCAAGTTTCTTGACAAGTTGTCAAAAATCAAGACAGGAAAGATATTCCTTGATCACAATGCTGTGTGGGTTGACTATCTTGATGGTCTGCCTGAACAGACAATCATTGATTCTCTTCAGAACCTGTATCCAAATAGCTTTGATGACAAATACCAATATTTCAAAAGTGCAGATGGTTCTGTTGTTAAAAAAGCAGGAAATGTGTATGAATCATTTTACCAGAACAGTGAACTTGCTTTTTTTGAAACTAAAGGCAACCAATATGTGATAGATTTTCCTGAAGACGGAGATATGGGTGGAAATGAAATTTCAGTCATAAAGCCAAGATTTTTTATTTTAATTCTTCAGGGTTCTCCAGTGAACATGCTTGATTCTGATAGTTTTTTGGGGCGTAAATTCCTTTTTTATGACAATAGCTACGTGTCAAGTCTATTGGCAGGAAACACCTACACCAGCACACTAGACCCTAGCTTAATAATTGATGCTCTTTCTGCCGGACAGGATATTGGGAATGCTTTCAAGACAGAGATAAATGAAAGAATTGCAAGAGGAGAGGAGAACAATGCATGGACAGCAAAAGATAATTATTTGAAGGATTACGGAAATATTCTGATTGGAGATCCAACCATGAAAACCAACTATTATAAGGCAGAATCAGCTAAGGTATACTCTAGAAAAATCAAGGAGAGTTGCTATGAGGATGAAGAAAATACAGAAGACTGTTGTTCATATAAAAAGAATAAAGAGGATTGCATTTGCGCTTTTTGCGAATGGGGATATCCTGGCTTCTGGAGTTATGTTTTTGGTGAAAAAACTTGCATAAAAAAAAGTAATTTTTTCAGCAGATTCATAAAAAAGGAAAAGTGTGCAGACAACACCCTATACAGTGAAGACTTGATGAAGTATTGCGGCGTGTGCAGGATTAACAGTAAGCATAAGATATACGAAGAGGGAGAAAACTGTGATGAGGCCTTCATAATGGAAGAAATAAATCCTCTCCTTTTCCCAGATAAAGATGGAAATTATTATGCTTGTTTCCAGGGAGAATGGAAAAAATCAGAGTGCAAAGCATCTCTTGTCACTGAAAATTATTATGATGAAAATTTTTATTCTTACGCTGACAGAAGAGCTGTTATCAAAGATGAAGAATACAATTTGATGGTCACAGATGATGAATCATGCTTCCCAGTCCATGATAAAACATCGCTCAAAAGATGCAGCAATCTCGAATGGAGCGATTGCACCGGCTGTTACACCTACTGGAGCTACTACAACAGTGAAGGTGAAGGAGAATGGGAAGGATACCGATATGCCTATTGGCCGGAAAATTCAAAGTTTGGAACAATGATGGCATATATTTATGAAGCTGATAAAGATAAATGCTACCCTGTTGAAGGCCAATTTTTCCAAGCAAAATGCACCAATCCTACTGCAGGTATCTGGGAAATCTGTCCTGAACCTTCGGACAACTAAAAAATCCATTCCTCAAATCCAAATAAATAAATACCTTCCTTCTTTCCATCTCATTATCATGAAAAAAGACCTATCTGCACTTGATATCCATTTTTTGTTGGAAGAGCTTACGGACCTGATAGATGCTAAAATAGATAAGATCTTTCTGGAAGAGGATACTCTTCTTCTGCAGATGCATGTATCTGGCAAAGGAAAAAAATGGCTGAAGGCGATGCTGCCCAGTCTACTATTCCTTACAGAAGCAAAAGGAGAATTCTCGTCTCCAAGCCGATTCTGTTTGTCGCTTAGAAAATTCCTTAATAATGCAAGACTGAGGAAGATCAATCAGATTGGTTTTGAACGGATTGTCGAATTCATATTTGAAGCAAAAGACGGGCTCTACATATTGATCCTTGAGATGTTCTCCAATGGAAACATTGTACTATGCAGAGAAGACTACAGAATAATAATTGCAAAGACATATAAGAGGTACTCTTCAAGGACAATCCGAGGCAATATCAAATATGAGCATCCGAAAAAAGATATTGATGTGACTGAGCTTTATCTTGATGACACAGCAAAAATACTGAAGAACACTGAAAAGGAATCCCTTGTAAAATCTTTGGCAATAGATTTTGGGCTGGGCGGAATCTATTCTGAAGAAGTATGCCTTTTGGCAGGGATTGACAAAAACAAAACAACACTGTCTGACAAAGATGTCAATACAGTATTCCAGAAGATCAAGCTTCTGCTAGGCAAGAATATCAAAGCCACATTCTATGAGAACACAGATGTCACCCCATTTGAACTGGAACTCTACAAGGGAAAAGAAAAAAAAGACTTCAAAAGTTTCAATTCTGCTATAGAGACTCTTGCGGGTCTTATTCATAAAGATATTGAAAAAAGTGTAATGAGTGAAACAGAAACTAAAAAGAAAAGAATTCTCTCTATAATCAAGAAACAGGAAAATGATATCCTTGCTCTTAAAAAGGATGCTGATCTGAATCAAAAAAAAGCTGAGCTCATATACACCAATTACCAGAAGATCGATGAGATTATCCAGGTATTGAGACAGGCCCGTGAAAAATTTTCCTGGAAAGACATCAAGAAAAAACTTAAAGGTCACTCAGAAATAAAGGAAATAAATGAAAAAGAAGGTAAAGTTGTGGTCGAAATATGATTATTTATAGAAGCTCTTTATTCTCCCCACTTCAAAGCCTTCTCAGTAAGATCCATGAGATTATGGATGCATGCAAAATCGCAGGTGCATGATGCCGATGTAGGAGTACTATCTGTACTGAATTCATTGAAATCTGTGCTCAACATTATCGCTTCTGTTCCTATCATTTATATCACCCATGTAATTATATGGTTTTTATTATATATAAAACATTGTGGTGATAAGCAATCACCACAATATATTTAAATTATCTGATATTCAATAGGATACATGGATTTTACATTCCTTGAGAGTTTCGGACTGACAAAAAACGAAGTAAAGATATACACAACTTTACTTAAAAGAGGAAGCAGTCTTGCCGGAGAACTGACCCAAAGAACAGGCATACACAGGAGAAATGTCTATGATTCATTGGAAAGGCTGATTGAGAAAGGTTTGGTGAGCTATGTCAATGTCGACAATAAGAGAGTATTTAATCCGGCAAATCCTGAACGGCTGAACGAAATCATCATTGAACAAAAAGAGGAACTCAAGAGAAGACAGGATAAACTGGCAGACATTATTCCTGATCTCTTGGTGCTAAGAAAAGAAATGTCAAGGCAGGAAGTCAGAGTATTCAGAGGAATTGAAGGAATCAAAACTGTATTTGAAGATATATTAAGGACAAAAAAGGATTATCTTGCCTATGGCCAGGGCATGTGGGTTGAAGACAAACTGAAATTTTATATTCCTAGTTTCATGAAAAGAAGAATAAAAAATAACATCCGGATGAGATTCATCTATGATGAAGGCTCAAGAAATAGAGGCTACACAGATAATCCTTTAACAACTGTACGTTTTCTTCCTGATGAATACCTGATCAATTTTTCCAGGAGAATCTATGGTGACAAATTGGCAATTATACTCTTTTCAATTGATGAAAGTCTTGCCATAATCATACAGAACAAGGAGATTGCAGAAGGCGCAAGAAGGCATTTTGAAGTATTATGGAAGACTGCCCAAAAATAGTCTTACATGAAAAAAGTATGCGCGCTCATCAGTTACATCCTTACTTCATCGGCCCTTTTGGAGCCTAAGTGGGTGTTCACTTAATCATCGCACGCACAATTGATGAGAAAAGGTGATTTATTTATAATTATTTGTTAAAAATATATGCAAAAGAATCTGGCTATGAAAAAAACCATAAAATCAATAAATATCCTATCCGAACATCTTCATATAATCTTTGCCTTCGATAGATTTCTGCTCATTAACCTTATCAATGGCTTTTATAAAATCATTCTCAAAGGTCTTGTACCTATCGCTTCTGATCGCAAAGTACCCGGCTTCTGTACAGACAGCCCTGACTTCTGCTCCTGAAAATCCTTCCATCTTTGTATAAATCTTCTCTAGATTAATTTTTGTATCAAGCGTCATAGAACTGGTATGTATCCTGAATATCTGAACCAAGCCTTCCTTATCCGGTAAAGGTACATATATCAATCTATCAAGCCTTCCCGGTCTGATTACTGCCGGATCCAAGAGATCCTTTCTGTTAGTACAGCCAATTATCTTGACATTGCCAAGATTATTGAATCCATCAATCTCAGCCAATAATTGCATAAATGTTCTCTGCACTTCCCTTTCACCGCTTGTACCCACATCAATCCTCCGGGCTGCGAGAGCATCTATCTCATCAATAAACACGATAGCAGGAGTGTTCTCTTTTGCAAGATCAAATATCTCTTTGACCAGCTTTGCTCCCTCACCTATGAATTTCTGCACCAGTTCAGAACCAACTACTTCTATGAATGTAGAATTGGTCGAATGTGCAACAGCTTTTGCAAGCAGTGTCTTACCTGTTCCCGGCGGACCATACAGAAGAAGGCCTTTTGGAGGAGTTATCCCCACTTTCATAAAGAGCTCAGGCTTTTTTAGAGGAAGTTCTACAACCTCTTTTATCTCGTGCACCTGTCTTTGCAGGCCGCCTATCTCATTCCAGGAGACAGTCGGTTTTTCCATGATTATGAATCGTTCAACATTGAAGCTCTTGCTGGAAGAATATTTTCTAAGAATATTCAGATTCTTTTGATCGACAAGTACTGTATCACCTGACCTGATCGATTCACATGATTCTGATATGCAGACAAAGAACTGATTTCCGTTCGGTACCTTGATTATTGCATTCTGTCCGGATATTTCTCTGACTTCACAAAGCATCAAGGGTGGAGTCTTTAATCTATCAAAATCATTTCTCAATTGGTTGATTGTCTCCTTAAGAAGCCTGTTCTCCTCTTCAACATCGCTCACCTCTGAAGAATAAGAAAACATGATATCCGCCATCTCTTCTTTTTTTACGTTGCTATTTGCCGTCATATTTTACGGATAGGAAATAGAAAAAGATTAATAAAGATTTGGGTAAAGAAATTTTTAGGAAAAAATATTTGTTTTTTTGAGCCTATCCCTAAATTGAGTCAACAATGCGTTTGATAGAAATTTCTCATAAGAAATTGCATTCCCAGTTTGTCTTGCTTTTCTAAAAAATTAGCTTATTGAGATTGGAGCATCACACTTAC
>JAHIYL010000104.1 GCA_018815145.1 Nanobdellota archaeon
GACTATACTCATTTATGTTGGTATAGTAGCTTCTGGTAACTGCCATGATGAATCAAAACACTATACTTATATTTAAAAGTTTTTATTTTTTTACTGCAGAGTAATAACTAACATAATTTTTAGCAACCGCAATATTTATAACACTGAATATCTTGTCCATTATCCAAGGGGTGATTGATTGAGAAGAAGGATATTCTATCTACTAATAGGATTTGTGCTTGCAGCAAATTTTACATTTAGCGGAAATTATGCGCTTTCCGGATATGAGAGCACCTATTTAACCATCCCTTTGCTTGGTGTTGCAAAATACGAAAATACTGGGGTTTCCGGAAGGCTTTCTATAGAAATAAAGCAAGATGGACTTGACAGGATCACATTTGGCAATTCAATTGATGTCGTTGATAAAGCCAAAGACTCGATAGTGCAGGCTATACAACTGGCAGAAAAGTATGTACACAAAGAAGATCAAAAGAATAGTTACTATATCACATTAACTTTCCCTGCCCACCGAATATCCGGTGCGAGCGCAGATGCTGCGGCTACTGTCCTCACAATCGCTCTTCTGAAAGATTATGGTCTTAGAAAGGATGCTACAATAACCGGCCATTTTGACAGTGGATATAATCTTGTTGATAGCAAGGGTCTTTTGAACAAGCTATCTGCTGCAAAAGATAGTGGCATAGCGACTTTTGTAGTCTCAGATACTTATGTAGAAGCATTTGTCAGACGGATTAAAAAAAGCGAGCAGAACAGTCTTGCTGCCTCCAATGAGGAATATCACATGGAAAGCCTGGATCTTGCACCTTTTGCCATGCAGGAATATGGAATCAGGCTGATCTCTGCAAAAAATATTGATGATGCATTAGAGCTGCTGGTTGAATAATCGGATTCTACAAAGGAACAGCTGTAAAGATATTATCCTTGTCCCTTATTATCTTGACTCTGATACTGCCCTTTTTATAGCAGTCAACTACAGTGATGACCCTGTCACCGGCAGTGGCAATCTTAGTGTTTCTTAATCGTGCTTCACCTACAACTTCTGCAGATATTATATCTCCTTTTTTAAAGGGCTTATCAAGTGCGTTATCTATTTTGATTTCCGGCTCAACCAGACCTGTCAGATTGATATCATATTTTTTTTCCCAGTCAGACAGCTTCTTGAAAAAAAGTTTCATTGGAATGGCATTTACAGGCCTTTTGCCGAATTTATAGGTTAGGTAATTCTGGATCATGACCGGAGAATTGAGCTTTTTTGAGAATCCTATGATCTCTATCATATCACTTTCATTTACACTGGGCAGATAGACCGGTGCAATTATCAGTTTTGCTGATTTTGAGATGTATCTGAGGCTTTCCAGGACCCTTTTCAGGGGATATTTTTTTCCGGCAATATAGTCTGCGGTTTTTCCTGAAAATGCATTCAAAGATACGTGGAAATGCGTAAGGCCTGCCTTTATCAGCCTATCTATATACTTTTTATTGAGTAGCACAGCGTTTGTAGCAATCGATATTGAGCCAATCCTCCTGATTTTCCTCAGATCCCGCAGGAGTCTTGGAAGGTCAGAATACATTGTGGGCTCTCCTTGTCCGCCGATATGGATATTCACTTTTGCCTCTTTTACAGCAATCACTTTTTTCAGTTCATCAATGATATATTCCTCTTCAACAATATAGTTAAGTCCTCTTTTTGAGTGGTCAACAGAGCAGTATATGCAGTCGATGTTGCAGGTTGTTATGGGCTTGAGCTCAATCATATTTGTGCCTCTGTCAACAATCCCGAATTCATTGCTTCCTATTAGAGGGATTTGTGAGTTCATGTGGATGTACATGCATGGTTTTTCAGAGCCGATTGTTTTTAATTCACGAAATTTCCGGTCTAAAAGAAGAAAGAATTTACTTTCAACTGTCTTTTTTGAGCTTTTGAATATCAGTTTCTTGTTTTCAACTTTGTAGTCTGATATTTTTAACAGTTCATTATCTTTGAAAATAAAGTAGAAATAATCCATGAATCTTGCATAAACGTCTTTTCCCTCTGCTGTAAACAAAAGATTCTGGAACTTTAATTCTGCCATGATCATGAATAAAGAGGCTCTGGATTAAAAAGTTTATTGATGCAGAAAAAGAAAAAAAAAGAAAAAATTTA
>JAHIYL010000016.1 GCA_018815145.1 Nanobdellota archaeon
TATTTAATATTCATTCAGTAAAAAATGAAAAAATGAAAATTCATTCAAAAATTGCATAAAAATTGAGCATAAATTAAATGTTTGTTCAGAAAGTAATGCATAATAAGTCCTTCCAATTCAATTAGTTTAATCTATTCCTTCCTGCTTTTCCTTGAAGACATTCAGTATCAGGCTTGTATGGGTCCTCTCGACAAACTCATATTTCTGTATCTCTTTCAGAAATTTGTCCATCTGGCTGCGGGACTTGAACCTGGTTATGAGCATAGTGTCAAAATCACCTGTTACATCGTAGACCGCATAGACATTCTTGTGTTTTGCAATCCTCTTTTCGACTTCAAAAAGTTTTCCTTTTGATATCCTCATCTGTATTATTGCCTTGAATTCATAGCCTAGAGAATAAAAAGAGAGATCCGCAGTGTATCGCTTGATAATTTTTTTTTCTTCAAGCTCATTGATATGGTTCATGACAGTTGCAGGCGAGATCTTCAGCTTTTTTGCAATCTGTCTGTAGGAAAGGCGGGAGTTTTCCAGGAGAATGTTCAAGATCTTTGTATCAAGTTTTGATATGCTCATGAAATTAAAGATGTTTTATTCATTTAATTAGTTATTGGATTGAAAAATGAATGAATGATAAAAATTAAAATTACTATCTGCAAAAAATTAGGGTGGCAGACTGATTTTTGTCTGACAAAAACCCTACTCGGCATACGCCTCGCCTGCACCATTTTTGCATAGAATATAGATGAGATATCAATCCATATTGATACACCAGGGAACAAGTACTTTTTTCAATGCATCTTTTCCTTGGACATATGACAAGAACAATCCATAGTTTGTAATAGGAACACCTGCTGCTTCCAAATCCTTCAATCTTGCACCGGCTTTCTGCGGTGTTATCATACATCCTCCGCAGTGGATGATAAGTTTATATTCCTGTAATTTAGAAACCTCAGGAAAACTTCTGCCAAAAATATGCTCAACAATCACACCAGGATATTTTTTATTTATTGTGTTTGGTATCTGTACAGTTCCTATATCTTCTCCTATTCGTGAATGATTGCATGCTTCTGCGATCAGTAATTTGTCGCCTGCTTTCAGGCTGCTCAATGCATTAATCCCATCAGCAAATAACTTTAACTTTCCTCTGCTCTGGTAATTTGCCATTGTGATTGAAAAGGTCGTCAGCATGATATCATCAGGGCACCACCTTGAGAATACATCCATGGCCTGTGAATCTGTAATTATAACCTTTGGCCTCTTCTGCAAAGAATCAATGAAATCCATAAACCTTTTCTTCTCTTCCGGTTCAGTATTCTGATTCCTTGCCTTTCCCAGATCCGGCCTGTATGCCACTGCATATCCCCAGTTCCTTGTGATATATTCGACTGCCATGGACTGCGGCCTTAGAAACCTTTCTTCAGGTGTTTCCACATCCATAGGCACTATGAGGACATAGAACTCATCTTGCTCAAGAAATGGGAATAATTCAATCCTCCTGTTTTTTGGATCATAATTATCCAGGATGAATTGAATCAATTGAGGCCGAAAAGAGATATCATTTGCCTGATAGAATATTTTTTTGTAAAAGTTTAGCAAGGGATATTTATTCTCAATGATTTGAATTTCTTTTTCTTGATCATTACCAAAAATATTGAACAAAATCAATATCTGCTTGTCAGATTCTCTTGCTTTTTCCAGCAACTCCATCTCTGTCTGCAATTCTTTGCTTTCTGAACTTATCACAATAAGAGCAAGATCACATTCCTTCATATCTTCTTCTGCCTTTCTCCTTTTTTTGTCACCAAGCCCGCTTTTTTCATCATATCCTGCTGTATAAAATATTTTGACAGGCCCGATCCCATGGATTTCCATAAGAGTGACTTTGGTGTCAGCAGTTGTACCTGGCTTGTCATCGACTATTGAAGTCTCCTGGTCTGTTATCAGGTTCATTGTGCTGCTCTTTCCGGAATTCATCCTCCCAAATATACCTATTATGTCTCTTTCAACAACCATTTTTTACCCTCTGTTTATAGAAAAGTGAAGTACCTATTTCGTTGTATGCCGGATTCAACCCCACTGACCTTATTCTTCCTGAAATGCAATTCAGGCAATCCTCTGATTTTTCATTTACACAGGGCTTTCCATCATACAGCTGATAACTCTCCCTATATTTCTGGGGTGTGACATTAGGCATTATGACATTTGCACCTGCAGAAAGTCCCTTCTCCCGTCCAAGTGGATCAAGTGCCTGGAGTGCTGTAGTGGCAGCTATATTTATCTGTGGCATAACAATCCTCAAGACAGAAATCATATTCAGCCCAGTCTGCATATTATCTTCTTTGTCAACTGCATAATCACCAAGCGGAGTATCCTTATGAGGAATATACGGCCCCATACCCACCATATCTATTCCCATTTTTTCAATGAATAAAATATCATCTGCAAGATCAACAATAGTCTGTCCGGGAAGTCCAATCATCACTCCTGTCCCAACCTGATAACTTATCACTTTAAGGTCAACCAGACACTGTTTCCTGTTTTCAAAGCTCATCTCTGATGGGTGTAGTTTTTTGTACAAAACCTTGTTCGAGGTCTCAATCCTGAGAAGATATCTTTCTGCTCCTGCATTGAAGAATTTTGTGTAAGTCTCCTTATCCTGTTCACCAACACATAATGTTATTGCCATATCCGGATACTTAGTTTTTATTTTTTTTACCACATCCTCAACAAATGATATGAACTCTTTTGTCCTTATTTCACCTGACTGAAGGACAACTGATGCATAGCCTGCTCTTGATGAGAAATCAACTGCATCTAGTATCTCATTCTTAGTCATCGTATAATGCAGTAATTTATTGTTTGACCTTCTGATTCCGCAGTAAAGGCAATCATTACAGCATCTATTGGAAAATTCAATCAGTCCTCTGAAATAGACATTCTTTGTGACATTCTCATTCCTGATCTGTGCAGCCTTATGGAAAAGTCCCTGCTGCTCTTTTTCCCTGCACTTCAACAGCTTGATTATTTCCTCCCTAGAAATAGAGATCCCTTTCTCCATCTTCAATCCTCTTCAAGAATTCTTTTGTCTTCTCTCTTCTTTTTTCATCAGGTATGTCATTGAGCTCTTTTTCAATCAGGTCATCCCCTGCTTTTTTTGTTGCTTCATCTGCATAATCAACAAGGTATTCTTTTAGTGTTGTCAGTGCATTTGGCAGGCAATGCAGCTTTATCAACCCTGGTTTTGCAAGTTCCATGAAATCAGCTCCAACCCTTCCGAGCCTGTAACATCCTGTACAAAAAGAAGGTGTAAATCCCTGCTTGATCACTGAAGTTATGACCTCACCTGGGCTCCTTGTGTCGTTGAGAGAGAACTGCTCTTCTGCTTCAGGATTAATGATTGCATCCTTATAACCCCCCGGACTTGTCTTGGAACCTGCACTTATCTGTGAAACTCCCATATTGAACACTTCCTTTCTCATCTGAGGTGATTCTCTTGTCGAAAGAATCATACCTGTATACGGCACTGCACATCTAATCACTGCAACCAGCTTCTTGAAATCTGCATCAGAAACTGGAAAAGGTATATTTTCAGCTGCAGGTGCATTCTGTGCATGCTCAATCCTTGGAATAGATATTGTATGCGGCCCCACTCCAAAAGTGGCATCGAGATATTGGGCGTGCATGATGAGTGCCATGACCTCAAACCTATAATCATACAATCCGAAAAGTGCACCAATGCCAACATCATTCAAACCATTCTTAAGTGCGCGGTCCATGCAATACAGTCTCCATGAATAATCGCTCTTTCTGCCGGAAGGATGCATTTTTTTGTATGTTTCCTGATGATAAGTCTCCTGAAATACAGTATAAGTCCCTATCTTAACTTTAGACACTTTCTTAAACTCCTCATCAGTCAAAGGAGCTATCTCAATATTGATCCTCCTTATTGAGTTTCCTTTTGAATCCTTGACACTGTATGCTGCATCTATTGTCTTTAGGAAATAATCAAAATCGCATTCTCCAGCCTCTTCACCCATCAGCATAAGAATCCTTTTATGCCCTTCTTCCAAAATAAGCCGTGTCTCTTCTTTAATATCATCAACTGAAAGGCACTTTCTGTACATATCAACATTATCCCTCCTAAATCCGCAATAGAGGCAGTTGTTTGTGCAGTAGTTGGAGACATAGAGCGGAGCAAACAGGACAAGCCTGTTCCCATAGATCAGATTTTTTATATTTAATGCTGCATCAAACAGCCTATCAAGCTGAGCAGGTTTTTTTATGTTCAGGAGGACTGATACATCCTCAAGATCAAGACCCTTCAATAGCATTGCTTTCTCAATGACCTTATCAACTTCTTTGTCATCAGGTTCTCCTGTTTTTTTTAAGAGATCTTGTATCTTCTCTTCATCAATAAATGTCTTTGAATATGTTTTTTGGTTCATATTCCAAACCATTTACATCATACTTTTAAAATATACGTTACATTTTTAAATAGAAATAAAATTATTAGTTTAAAATGAGAACTAATAAAATAATTACAAAAAACCAGAGAAAAGTACTTTCAATGCTGCTTGACAATAGCCGTTCTACAGATTCAGAGATTGCTGCAAAAATCAGGATAACACCTCAGGCAGTGAGAAAGATAAGGAAAAAACTTGAAGAAAATTACATAAGAGAATATAGGACAGTCATTGATTACTCTTCATTCGGGATAGATGTCTTTGCAATAGTGCATGCCAGGGTGAAAAACAGGGAAATTTTGAAAAACGCCAATATCATCGGTGCATTTGAGATAAATGAAGCGAACATCACGCATATCCTAATACTAGGATTCAAGACAATTGAAGAGCTGGATGATTTCAAGATAAATATTGTTGAGCATGCTGATATCCATAGGATAAATGTTGTCTCAAAAAAAGGTTTTCTTAAGAATACGCCTGTGACACTGATTAAAAAACTGATCAGTGAGATGGGATAGGGCCTATGCCCAAACACATTTCTCAGCAATATTTATAAATAAAATCCTGTTCCACAGAGATAAAACAGCCTTTGTGCAAGGTCAGCCAGTATCATTCGGGACTTGTACAGACAGACTGCTCGGGCGATAAAGAAGCAGGATGAGTTAAAATAACTTGATTCTTTATTCTAAGCAGAACAATAATACATTTAATAAAAACAATACAGGTGAATAAAATATGACTGAAACTGAAGAATTGCTTTTGCCAAATGATGTGTTCCTGAAATCCGGAATACATATAGGAACCAAGTTCAAGACAAAATATATGGAACAGTTCATCTACAAGACAAGACCAGACGGCCTTTCTGTCCTGAATGTCCAAAAGATCAATGAGAGGATAAAGGTCATGGCATCTTTTCTTGGCCAGTACGAACCAGAAGATATACTTATTGTCTCAAGAAGAGAGAACGGATGGGTTCCTGTAAAACTTTTTGGAAAGATTACAGGAGCAAAGATTGTGGCCGGAAGATATCCACCGGGAATGCTCACAAATCCACAGCTGAAGCATTATATCGAACCAAAGATTGTTGTTGTTACAGATTCATGGCCTGACAGGAATGCTGTCAGTGATGCAATGAAGATGGGTCTGCCTGTGATTGCGCTCTGCGATACAAACAACCAGTCAAACAATATTGATCTTGTTGTCCCATGCAATAATAAGGGAAAGAAATCTCTTGGCATTGTTTTCTATCTGCTGACAAAGGAATACCTGAAGCACAGGGGCCTTTATGATGAGAAAGAATTCAAACATACATTAGAGGATTTCACACCTGAATAGAATAATTTATTAATCAATTTTTCTTCTCTTTATGATAATGCCATTCTCTAACAATATAATTTTTGTATTCCTGATTCAAGAAAAGATGATATCTATTATGAATCAATGACAATTTCTATACCCTCTTGGCTAAAATACGCTTCTTCCCATTCAAGTTTATTTCTAGCTCGGTCGATATGGCATGCATAATAATGATTAAATTTAAGCCACCAAGTGTAAGTGATTCTATCATGAGGATCTTGACTTTCAACCAAATTTTCACTATTGAATGAATCATACTCTTTCTCATGACAGTAATTTCTATTATTATCTGTCTTGAGGATTGCAAAACTATCAATACCATATGGATTCTCCATAGTACATATATCGCAATTGTCTTCCATTATCCCCCAGAATTCACCATCAGAACTCTCAAAACTTGTATCACAATATAATACCTCACCAATAGGGTTGGAATCTAATATGACATCACCCGACCATACAATGGCGTCTTTATATCTCTCCTCCAATTCATTTGGATCATCAATTTGTACTAAAAATCCGCCTGCTTCAGTGCACTTTTGATTTGAGGAAACTCTATTTCCAAGATTATTTAAAGTGACTAAATTTCCGTCGCTATATGCACCAACAACAGTAAACTGTTCAGTTCCAATAGGACTTTGAAATTCTGGCTTGTCAGTAAACTCACACAGGTTGCAGCCCATCAAAGTAGGTGTTTCTGTCGCAGGTTCGTGTGATGCAGATAATCCTAATCCTGGCGAGGGATTCGTCCACTCAAGATTTCCTGAGTCCGGATTCAGCAGGCACTTGACCTCGAAATCGGCTAGCGAAGGGTCAAAAATATCTCCACTCCACACTATTTTAATATCATTCACACTTGCTTGATCATATGGAAGATATTCAGGTGCTACTCTGTATTCTTTGAATGAAAGTATTTCATCACATTTTTTATATATATCTTCAGATTCAATGGGCGCGTAGAAATCCTATAGAAAAATATAAGAACCCCCTCTCTATAGTCTAGAAAGGGGGTAGGTTGGCATTCTCAGGTGTCAACCTATGGCAAAGAAAAATGATACATTCTTAATAA
>JAHIYL010000105.1 GCA_018815145.1 Nanobdellota archaeon
AAAAAACAAAATTTATTAAATTAATTATATATAAACACTAGGATGAAGCAAAAAAGAGGTTTGATTGAGATACAATTTAATTGGATATTTGTTCTGGTTGTGGGAGCTATTATGGTTCTTCTTTTTTTTGTGGTTGGCAGCAGAATCAAAAATAATTTCAAAGCAACCATGGAGCTTGATGCAACAAGCTATTTAGAAGAAATATTTGTAAATCTTCAATTAAATGAAAATTCAGAGCACACCATTGATTTGCCCAGCATGCAGCTGGAATTTTCAAATGAGATTGATAATTGCAATTATTTTGGCGCTGCAAATTCTGATCTTGAAGGAAAATCTATTGAATATATTCCTGTCTTCAGCCCGGATCTGATGGAGGACAGAATCTTGAGTTATTCACAAAGATGGGATTTTCCATTTACAGCATCATATTTTTTATATATTACAAGTCCGGAAATGGCATATGTTATAGATGAAGCTTCGTTTGGATTTGATATCAATTCCATCTTGCCTGAACATTTAAACACGCACGATGTTGGGTCATTTGATCCTCAAATCAGCAATTATTTCAAAATCAGGTTTGTTTATGCTGATTCAAATCCCGAGTCTATTGTATTACATCCATCTGTAGCAAAAATGCATGATAACAAGGTCACTGCTTTAAATATTGTCTCTGATACAAATACTGTTGAATATTTTAGGAAGAATCAGGACAAATTTGAGTATACAGGTTTTTCTCATTTTTTTGATGAGACAACTCTTTTGGCAGCCATATACTCTGAAAGTGATTCTCTTTATGAATGCAATCTTAATAAGGCAATCAAGAGGTTAAATCAAATATCAAACATACTAATTATAAGATATGGCCTCATAAAGGATAAGCTTCCGGGTATATGTTCTGGTTCTCCAAATTATGAAATATCATATGGTCTTTTGATTGAATTGGCAAATTTGACTGAATCACCTGTTTCAGACTCCTTGCCGGTGATTGAGAGGATTAAGACTGAACTTGTCTATGCAAGTAATGAGATAATTAAAGAAGGATGTCCGACTATCTATTAAAATGAAAAAAAAATCACAGCTGAAGATTATGGAATCCAGCATAATTATACTCATTGTATTTTTTGTTCTGGCAATTGCATCAATATTCTTCTTTGGATTGCATGTAAATTCAGTCAAAAACAAAATGATTGAGTTTGAAAATATTGAGGTCATCAGAAAAACCCAGGTCCTGAATTTTTTTCCTGAGATACAATGCACAAAAACCAATGATATGGAAGGGAACTGCTATGATTTTTACAAGATAATTGCCTTTAAGGAACAAATTGAGAAAAATCCAATGTATTACAAACCATTGTTAGGGCACTTATCAATATCATTCAGAAGATATGAGCCAAGTCCTGAGATTTCCGGTTGGATACTGCCGGATATTGAACTCTATGACAATCCAAAACCTTCATACAAAAAACTTCGAAAAGTGCGATATCCGGTTTCAATCAGGGATGTTACAGAGGAAAACAAGGATTACTTTGGCGTTATGATCCTAGGGGTTTACGAATGATGAAAAAAGCACAGACAGAAATATTTGGTGTATTGATCCTTTTGATTATCCTAATTTTCGGAGTACTGACTTTTTTTCAATTGAACAAAAAAGGCACTGATCTATCATATAATGACAAGTATGCTGATCCTGTGCTGGCGCAAAGCTATCTGAATGTAATCATGAAAACAAAAACAGAAATTGGATTAAGAGTGCAGGATATAATTATTGAGTGTTTTGAAGATAGTGTTTATGTATGCAAGACAGATGCTGCCACAGACTGCTGTGATTATGCAAAAAAATCACTAACCCTTTCATTAGATGATACACTGAAGGAATGGGAAAAAAAATATACACTAACAGTCAGAAAAGAAGACGAATCAAGTCCAAAATTCAAGATTGCAAACAATAATGGCTGCAATGCATTTTCCTCCCAAGAGCAGCCAGGAGTATATATGTTACCCTATGAGCAGAATATTGAAGTCATATTAAGGATATGCGGATGATGTATCCAATAGTGTATTTAACATGGTTCAATCCCAAGACAGCATGATGCTGAGGTACCTGGAGAACAGGTAATTTCAGGTTCCTGATCTAAATTTTCCTGAAATATCTGGAATACATCATAGATATCGACAAGATCACCTGCTGGGCTCTGTATTACCCTGCTTATTATGCCAGCAGAGTCTTCAATCTCAATAATGTCAAATATAGTATTTGAGCCTATCTTAACTCCATCATCACCAAAAGCTGTAACAAAAGCTTCATCCCCATACTTAAAATAATCTCCAAGGAGATCATCGATAAAACTGCTTCCAAATGCATCCACTGCAATTTCAGCGAGGGTTCCGAGTGCTTGATTTGTATATTCAGCCTGTGCAACCTCACAGTCGGTAGAATATTGATTGCCCTGGACACACTCCTCCTCATACACATAACCAGATGCCCAAAGATCACTGCATGAAGGGAACAAATAACCTAAAGTTGAGTCATATGCAAGGCATGCAGTCTGTAAAAAACGGTTCAAAGAAGCAGATTCGAACTGATTTGGCATGCTAGTGGGATCCCACCCTATCTGAGCATATGCGTTCAGACACTGAGGGCTACTGCTATCGAACATCCTGCACCAGCCAGCGTAAGTAAGAGTGAAATGGTTAGTCCAGAAATTTTCTGCAAAATTATCCTTGAATTCACCAAAGCATTCGTCCTGGGCATTGAGAGGATTTAAATCAACTGTGTTTCTTACAATACAATCTGCCCAACTCAGAAGAAGCGCCTGGGTAATTTCCGAAAGCCGAAGGAAATTCTCGTTAAGGCATGTTTCGCTCCTGTCACCTGCAATCAAGCAGGGCAGCCAGTCCTGGGATATGCCATTCTCAACGATATCAATGCAGAAATCTGGGTTATTTGTATCTCCCATGCAGCCTGCATAAATATATGAAGTGAGTCGACCATCTTCTAACCATTCTAAATATGCAGTGCAATATGAATCAGCCACACAATTCCCCTGAGCCTCACAGCCTGCTGCATAGCAGTCAACATAACTTGTAGGGAGATTACCCATGTTCTCAAAAAGATATTCACAGATAATGCTCTCACCTGTAACATCAATACAGGTCTCCAAATCCGGCCAGCCTACACTGAATCCACACATTTCATCAAAGGGCCCCCCCCCAAAAAAATTCATGCAGCCATCAAAATCATCAAATTCTCCGGCAGTGTACGCACATGATACTGAGCTTTGAGGGCCCAACTCTATGCATTCTTCCATTAACGAGCATTCATAAGTAGGCATTTCTCCTGACATGCACATACTTAGGAAATTAGACATGTGCTCTCCATCACAATTGTTAAAGCCACTGTACTCACAAATGCAGCTGCCGAAATCATCAAGGCTGCTTGGACCGGTCCCCAGCCCGGAAAGGCATGATTGTATCTCAGGGGAATATCCAAAATTATGGTTCAGAACACCATTTGCAAAGTAATTGAAATTTCCTGCGACCTTGAGATTGTACACCTTAGTTTTTTCAATATCATACTCCTGCATTTCTTTAATTTTTACAGGTTTAAGCTTCCCATTTTTAAGTAAATAAAGTATATCATTTACATTGAATTCTGAGATCGGTTTATAGTCGGTTCCGTCATAAAATGGATGCTCTGGTGTCGCATTAAGTACAGTGTCGTCCCTAAGCATAATGGTCATCATCTTATCTGCATATCTTTCATAATTCTTTAGTACAACATTTGGCACTAAATCACCTGAAGTAATATTATATGACATTACAACATCGCCAACAATGATATCTTCAATATTTTTGTCACCCTCCAATGTAAGGATTCTTGTTCCACGCTCAAAACATGTCCTGATACTGAATGAGCCTGAAGCAGTCCCACCATCCAGTGTGAAATGAGTGTCATACAATTCATTCCTAATATCGTGTGTAGTCTCATCACATCCCAGTTTGGTTAGCGTTATTGTTAGAGTACCTCCCTGATTCTCGGTCTTAATATCACAGTAGCAGGAATCCCTGCTCCCGGAGACGACTTCACAGCCGGCATTGATCTTCAGGTCCTTATTTATTGATTCGATTATATTATCCTTGACAGTTACCTCAGTGTCCGGGACATCGATGCATGCATCTCCATAGAATGAGAATGGAAAGACCATTTTTGGACTGCTGAACCTTGCACCGACTGTCGGGTTGGTCTCATAAACATAGAGTATTCCAGTTGTCTCCGGCATCATTGTAGTCATAGATTCCCAGCATCCTCCAGCATTTTCATCAGTTGCGATTCCATATAGTGTTTTTGGACCATCCCTCCATTGCGGCTCCGGTTCCCAGTGCCCTCCATCTTCCTTACCAAATTCATCATAATCTATTACCCATTCGTTCAGGTCATCACAATTAGCAACACCAACTCCCTCACAATTATTTCCTTGGCAACAACATATTAATCCGTTTGGAGTAAAGTGTCTGCTCTCATATGGAAGTGCCAGCTCAGTTGCTCCCTCCCTCAACAGGCTGCCGCCATAGCTGCCTGTATCTTCTTCAATAGAGACCCCTCCTTTTTTTTCAAGGATGAACTTATCTCCTTCAATCTTGCATTCTACAATTTCAGTCTTGTATGGTGTCAGCTCAATATGGCACTCTCCTCCCCAGACTCCGCTTTCCCAGTCAAGGTTATAGATACCAGGATTCATATATAAGTCTTCAGCAGGTGTATATTTATGGATTAGTGCAGATCCTCCTTTGAGAAAAGGGGCATAATGATTCATCATTGCTTTGGCACATCCCATTGTGTCCCAGCCAGCTTCATCTGTCTCTCCAAGAGTTACCTGTGCTGCACCAGGTTCTGTTACCATTCCTGTTATTGATGGTACGGACTGACCTTGGGCAAGAAAGGGGGGTACAATACCGGTTAATCCCGCATGAATACTTGCATGAGTTATCTGAGTCGAAAGAATATAGTCGTCTCCTTCAATCCTGCTATCTGTCTCATACATCAGCCAGATATTTGTCTCTTCCCACAGCCAGCCGATCCTCCCGCTCATTGCACTTGCTTCATTTGGGACCTCATTTTTCTTGAATCTGAATTCAATTGCAGCAGGTTTTGAGAATTTCATAGCATCAGGAACAAGATCGTATATCTTTTCTCCGATGACATTATTATTCTCAAGTCCATTGTAATTCCTGTCAAGGATCTTGAATCCAATCCTCTCAACCGGTTCTCCATCATGGCTTCGTATCTCTGTTCCCTCTTCAAGTTTTAAATATACTCTTCGATCAGGGCTAATCAAAGTCTCATCTTTTTCAGTGATACCTCCCGGAATATCAAGCCAAGAATTCCTTGGATATACCTGGATTGTGTTTTCAAACTCAATTTTGGCTTCATCCCTAGTAATTGAAGTGGGATATTTTACGTGAAGCAAGGCAGTTTCTTCTCTTAATTCAAGAGCAGCATTCGGGCTGCCTTGAACAACCTGATACCCTTGGGATTCCAGCCTGCTGACAAGAGGAGCAGTGCAAGCGACAATACTTCCCCTGGCTATTCGCTCAAAATCAATCCTTGTATCATCTGAAAAACCCACTTCATCACTGGCTGTTTTGTATGCATGATCCACACAATTATCCATATAATCATCAAACATGACCTTGGTGTTGAAATTGGAAATTGATGTCATCATCTCATCAAGGACTATCATTTTATTGCTGCGTAATTGTGTGGATGAGTACAATGAGATAATAAATACAATAATTATTCCAATAATAGTGTAAGTTGTTATATTGGCTTTTTTCCCCATTTGCTTTGACAATATAATTCTGAAAATAATAATTGCAGATTAGATATATAAAATTTTTTATTATAGTCGATTAGTATTTTCATTAAAGATTCTTGGAAAAATTTATATAATTCGTTTTTTTATATATTGAATGGGTTTTTGTAAAATGAAATATAAAATATATGTGATGATATTTGTTGTATTGCTTTCAAGTTGTGCCTCACCTATGAGACCAGATCTTCCCCCTGAAGTCAATGACAAATGTCAACAGCTCTTTGACCAATTGACCACAATTGGTGATGGGATTCTCCCGGAGATTCCTGACCCGGATGTTCCTCCCCCGAAGAATCCTGACGAGGATATTCCAGGTTATTATCATATTAGTGGAAGTGATGGAGAAACATATATAATGAAAATTGACTTATTAATGAATCATAAGGGTTTTTTTGACATTTGTAGAGCAAAGAATAGTGCAGATAAATGCACAGATAAATGTGTTATGGATGTACACAAATGTGAGTATAATTTTGGAGGAGAGTTCTCAAAAAGTATAAGTTACGCAAATGGATACTGGATATGCTATATTAGAGGACCAGCGTCTACCACTGCATCACAACCGCAAGATTCGAATATAGTTATAACATGACCTAAAAAACAATATATTTTAGCCTTTTGTTAAGGAACCTGCATAAGGCAAATATTTTTACCCAAGATAAGTCGGAGTATCCTTCTTGGTCTTGCTCTTTTTATTGTTTTTCTTGCTTTCTTTTTCCATTGCTAGGAGCGCGTCGGGCTTATTTATCTTTCCGTATTTTTTTTCATATCCTTTTATATTGTCATTGAGAGCTTTTGCAAAATACTTGGCTGTATATACATCCATTGTGATGACATTATGCCTCAGGACCAATGGCTGGAATTTTTTATTTCTAATGTCTATCCTTGGTGTAATACTTCGAAAATCCAGAATGAACTTGAGCGGATTGTGCATGACACCTGCTTCATCTGCAAAAAATGATACGCCATTATCAATATCTATCTTGACTTCCCGTGCACCCTGTTTTGGTTTTTCTTTTTCCATTATGATTCCTCCGTTGACTAGAATAACCTTGATAAAATATGTGCATTTTTAAATTTATAGCAGTAGTTCCGATTGAAATTTCTTCTCCTCTATAGAGTTTTTTAGAAAAAGATGGGAAAATGTTTATTCTCCCATCACCTTATTATAGTAACCAATCCAAAATAAGGTGATAAACAATGGAACTCT
>JAHIYL010000106.1 GCA_018815145.1 Nanobdellota archaeon
AGAGTTCCATTGTTTATCACCTTATTTTGGATTGGTTACTATAATAAGGTGATGGGAGAATAAACATTTTCCCATCTTTTTCTAAAAAACTCTATAGAGGAGAAGAAATTTCAATCGGAACTACTGAATAAAGCGGTTTCGCGCTTTAATGTATTTGGAAACATCAAATGTTTCCAAAACTTTTATATAGGATAAAGAAGTAATGGAACATAGGAAGGGGAAAAAGCTAAATGGCATTATTTGTGTTGTTCGGAATTGCAGGACTCATCATATTCATCGGCTTTTTAGGTGAATTGATTTTCAAGAGCACCAATATCCCTGATGTCATATGGCTGATGCTTGTAGGGATTGTCCTGAATATTTTTTCCAAAGATATAGCCAGCCAGCCTGCATTCCAGTCAGTTGCACCTATATTCACCACATTTGCCCTTCTATTCATCCTTTTTGAAGGCGCAATGAACATCAATATCAAGCAGTTCATCAAGGGGATAGTCGGTGGGGTCAATATCACTGTATTCAGCTTTGTCCTCTCTTCTCTTGCAGCAGCATTTTTCATGATGCTCTTTTTAAAATGGAGATTTATCGAGAGCCTCCTTCTTGGGTCCATAATAGGAGGGACATCATCTGCTATTGTTATTCCAATAATAAAAAAGATCTCTCTTGGTTCCCATGCAACTACAGTCCTCACAATAGAATCAGCAATTAGTGATGTCCTATGTATTGTCGGCTCAATAACAATAATAGACATCCTTGTATTTCAGACCCTCCAGGTACCTTCTGTTTTTGAGAAACTCCTATATTCTTTCATTGTTGCAGGAGTCCTTGGGACTCTTGCAGGTCTTTTTTGGATCAGGTTCCAGAAATTCATCCAGCAATTCTCAAAATCTTATATGACTACAATTGCCTATCTATTGATTGTCTACAGTTTTGTGGAATACATAAAATCAAACGGAGCAATAGCATGCCTGTTTTTTGGCCTGATATATGGCAACTCAAAAAAGATTGAGAAACTCCTGCCTATGGGTGATACCAATGGTCCGCAGTCTGTTGTATCACCTTCAGCAAAATTTTTCTATTCAGAAATATCCTTTTTTGTAAAATCCTTCTTCTTTGTCTATCTTGGCCTGATAATTGATTTTACTGATTATTGGTCACTTTTGATAGGGCTTGCTCTGACAATCCTTCTGTTCCTTGTGAGACCTCTTGCAGTCTTCATGACAACAAAGAAGACAACACAGAAAAAGGACAAGGTCTTTATGGAGATATTGGCGCCAAAGGGTCTGGCTGCAGCAGTCCTGGCGCAGCTCCCTCTTCATAATGGAATTGCAAACGGCCTCAAGTATTCAACCATTGTCTCATCAGTGATATTTTTCAGCATCCTTCTTTCAACCCTGCTTGTGTTTTTGACTGAAAAAGGGCATTTCAATGGTCTGAGGCTGCCTAAGATGAATCTAAGTAAGATCCAAAAGAGCAGGAAAAAAGAAAAAAGCCTGAAAGAGGAACTTGACGAGGATCTTGAGAAGAGAAAAGGGAAAAAAACTATTAATTCTTAATGTACGGTTCAATCAAGACCATAAGATTCGATGAATCCCCGGATAAGTTTATAGTCCTTGAGAAAATTATATCCTTTATCAGTCACTGAATACATTTTTTTGTCTTTTACAATTGTTTCTTTCAAAAAACCTTTATCCTGGAGTTCAGTCAGATAAGTCGAAAGCATGTCATGGGATAGATTTGATTTGTAGAGAATATGAGTAGGCCTGACTTTTTCTCCTTTTTCCATCATGACTGTAAGTATATCATGGATGATCTCCAACTTCCCCCTCTTCTTGCTCATCTTTTTAACACCAGGTAAAAATTAGTCAAAAACAGGATGTATGCAATAAACTCAGATATATGACCAATCACATAATAAAGCTGATGATTGATAGTGAACAGGAAATGAATATTTGAAAAAAACAGGAACATGAATGCCAATACTACAGTCATTGATTTGAAATTCCTATTCTTGAAATAATTCACAGCAAAATGCAGGACCAGGTAACCAACATACATTGAAGACAACCAGAAAAACATCAGGATAGAATTCTTACTGTAAAATATCGCTCCAATATTAGTGATTATAAGAAGAAGAAGAAGACTATTTTTCCTGACTTTCAAAGTCATATACACAAGGATGGCAAGCCCGATTGTCATGAATATTATATGGGCAAAAAATCCAATGATGTCAAATTGCGCAACAGACTGTATCTTCACAATTCTGCAGACACTTTCATTCAGTTTTGAGATTATCAGGTAATTGAGGATTGACTGGATAAGGTAAGATATTGAGATAAGCATGAAAGACAGGCTGAAAAGACCTGCCTGCTGTGCATTGGTCAATTTATAGACTCTAAGTGCCAAAAGGCTTGTGATCAATGCTATTATGAAGAAAAATATTTCCAGGACTATATCATAACCAAAAAACCACTGCGGTGAAAAATATACCAATGTCATTATATATTGAAATTATGCATGAATTTCATTTATAAATTTTATGAAACAGTCCTCTGGATTTTGGCTTCACATCATATATATAGAAACCTGTATACATAATTTGATATGAAAGGGAGGTGAAATGAAATGAACAAAAAATGCGAAACAAATACAAGCTCAATACTTAAGAAGGATCAGTACCTATACTATTGCGCCAGGATCAACGGGGAGGTTGAATAAAGATGAAGACACCGGAAAGCTTTGAAAAAGAACTTGAGATGAAGAAAAAAAGAGTTGAATATTGGGAAAGGGTTGGTGAAATAATGAAACCATACCTGTCTGATAACAGTTCCGTAAGTTTATGATGATCAAATTGCCCTCAAGAAGGTTGGTCCCCTCTTTCCTTCCGGGGGCAGTTTTTTTTTGTGTTTTATATTGTTTAACAATTGGAGGTGAATGAAATGAAATATAAGTTAATATATGCAGTAATTTTGGGTTTAGTGGTACTGGGCCTGCCCATGGTAGCATCACATATGTTTGATAATGATGATGAACACTATCAGCAATATATGTTTGACAATGAGATTCAATCAGATGAATATTCTGATAATACAGATTATTATTCCGGATGCACAGGACATCAATTGATAAGTGACACAGATAGTCAGGATTTTCGCTCAAATTTCATGTACAGATTGATGCATAGCTAAAAAGCACTTGAGGTAATTGAAAATGAAAAATCTGATGATAGATTTCAAGAGCAGAAAAAGTCTGTGCAGAAGCTACACAAAGGCAAAGGGTCCACCATAATTAAAGCATGCTCAATCAGCATATCAAATATTTAAAAAAATAATTTGCAGATTGGAAAACAAATAAAGACAATACCTCCCTTTAATAAACAGCCTATGCTGGCGGGTCCCCTCTTTCCGGCAGAGACTGCTTATTTTTTTGTATTTAAGACAATTTAAGACAAAAAGCAAAGTAATAGGTCAGTCATCTGAAGCAGATTATAAATTATATTCTCTAATACCGAAAAATATATATTCTTGTTTAGCTACATTGTAGCTATTATGAAAAAAGAAACAAAAATTGAGCTAACTGGATATGAAA
>JAHIYL010000107.1 GCA_018815145.1 Nanobdellota archaeon
AAGCCACTCAAACAAGCCACTTCACAAAACAGAAAGCCGGGGAAAAGCGACCCTCTAGAGAAATACCTCTTCCATAAGGCGGAATTTAATATAAAGGATGAAACAACGCTTGATCTCTTTGAAGAATTCCTTCGGAAATCAGGAGACTGCTCTCTGGAATGCTCCTGCAAAATAGAAGAGTACAGCATTCATCCCTGCAGATTTAACATTTGGTATGAGAACAAAAGACAGGTAGACAACCTAAATCTTATCTTCGACTTCATAAGCAAGACTAAGGAGCAAGAAAAAGTCTCATTAGACCTCTCTTTGATAAAGACTTTCCTAGATAAATTAGATTTAAATAAAGTCGTTCAAATAATTACAGGCATTGACCTGAGGGCAAATACAAAGGAGTCACGATTGAAATTGTGGCTCATAATAAAGAACTATCCTGAAAAGGTGAAGCAGATTACTTCATTTATTAACCATCCTCTGCTCTCAGAGCTCACATTCTCGAATGAACTGCTATTTGGAATCGACATTTATCTTGACGGCAGAACCTGCTTAAAGGCATATCCTTTGATCTTAGAAGACACCTTGAAAGACGACCTCAACAGGAAAACACTAAAAGAAATGTTTGGAGAGACAACATTGCGACTGTTAGAAACCTGCGATAGAACCCACATCTCATTCAGAAGCGAATCAACAAAAAGAAATCTGCATTTCCACCCCTACAATGCCGAGAAGTTCATTGAAAGCATCAACAATGAAAAAATCAAACTATTGAGTGAACAAGTAACCTCTTCAGGTCACAAAATAAAGATCTTATCTTTCTCAGAAGAAGAGATGGAAAAGAATAATATAAGAAACATCAACATATACTACTAATTTGTTCGCAGACCTTCCGGTTTTCTGCTTTGTTTGTCTCTTGGCTTTTATGCCTAAAACAACCCCCCGTGCAATTCACAACAGCATAGCGACAGTTAATGCATGCATCATTGTTCAAATTCGTTAGAAGTTTCTCCATGTTTGTTTTGTACAGGAGCGCATTCAGGCGGTTAAAAGAGATTATCTTGGTATTGTCATCTTTAGACTGAAAAATATTCCCTAACTTAATCGGATACTGATTACAGTGCAGCAGTTCAAAATCGGCGTTTATCAATCCATAGCAACCTGGACGACATGTCCGATAAAAGCATTTCTGCATCAAGCTTCTTCTCCTCAGGAAATCTCTCGATTCCTCTGTCCAAAAACAGAGAGGGATGCTGTGATCAAAGTTCACGAAAGAAGGATTTATCTCATACAAAAACTGGACAGCGGTTCTCCATTTTTCATTAAGAAGGCCTCTGTGCTCAAATATGTCCTCTGTGCAATTCAAGGTTATATTGAAATTTATTCCTTCGCTGATTCCTTTTTCTTCACATCTTTTCGCAAGCCATTCAACCTTCTCCAGAAGCAGAGACATATCCGTGTCTGTTCCTATCATTGTCTCGAACCCTCTCAAAAATCTCCGCGAAGGAAGTAATTTCTCCAGATTAAAATTCTTATTTATGAAAATCAGATTATAAGTTATCACGTCGTTCGGTCTGGGAATTATCTCCAATATTTTATCGTTTAAAGCATTCGTGAATAAAGAGACTTTAGAGAACCTTTTTTGAGCATATTGATATATCTCTATGAAGTCTGGATGTAATGTGGGTTCTCCTCCCATAAACTTGATCCTCGAAATGTGTTTAGAAAGATAATCGAACAAAATCCGTGCGCGTTCTGTGTTCATGTGACCGCTATTGCGCAAATTCTTATTAAAACAATGTGGACAATTCGCATTACAATCCTCTGTAAGCAAGATGCGCATCGAGTCTACAATTTTCATCTCCTGACCCATTCCAACCCCCCAATCAATAAAATAAGCATAAATCGTGTAAGACTAACGCACACAAGATGGCTTTAAATCCATCGAGACATTGCCCTCAAGCATCTCAAATATGATTTCTTGTCTGCTCTTTTCTCGTGGTCCCAATGCAGGCAAAGTTACAAAAGTAGATTCTTTATCTGTCTCATTAGTGAGCGTAAAATTCAGGCTACAGATCACCTTTTCATCTAGACGGTTTTCTACTGAGAATGACAAGTTATGAAGTGCTTTCTTGGATGAATTGTCATAAAATGCAGTCAGATTCGCATCACTGATAACAAGGATGTCTTTTTCTGTTGTTTCGTGATTCAATCTTGTCTTTAAAGAAAAAATAGCTGCAAAAATAAGACATATGACAACTATAAAGAGAATGTGTGACCAATGAAGCACCTTCGCCTTTTCCTTTTTTCTTCTTTTCGTCCTCTTCATAAAAATCTTGAAATGCTTTGTTTTTAAAAAGCTATTCATTTCAACGAAAGAAGGTTTAAGAATGATGTAAATGTATTGGGCGCCCTCATCTCAAGCGGCTCCTTGGCAAAGGTGGCTATGACTACCGCCAAAGCATATTTTTTTGCAAAAACAAGGTTCTGCTTCATCCTTCCAAGAAGAACTGCTCTTTGTTTCCCGCCGCTGTTCAAGATTGATGAAAAGTCAAGAGCAATCGAGATGCCTTTCTCTTTCATTATCTCGCATATCACGTGATTCAAGCCAGAGTTCCTGTGATGCATAAAATCCGGTTTAGGGGATTGTTCAAGGCCGAAAAATATCTGTGCGAATCCACGTTCGCACAAGGTTCGCACTGTACTCGCATCAAAAGTTTTCGACAATATGATATCACATTTACCAACAAATCTCTGCTCTGCGCCTGGCTCTGCAACCACTCCAGAAATCAATTTAATGACTGTCTTCCGCCTGAAGGAAGCTATGTCTGTTGGTCTGTCATAAGCCAAGCAAAGCTCTTTCCAGCCAAGTGTCTCTGCCATTTTGATGATTCCAAGCTCATTATTCTGAGGCAATACAATGTCGAACATGGAAGAAAGTGATTCGGAAGGCAGTATATAAATGTTTATTTTCAATATGGAAAATTAATGAATATTCAATTTATGCTTGTAAAGAAATTCTCTAAAGCTGTCCAATTTTCCAAGAGATACTTCAACTTTCTTTCTTCCGTGTATGCAATATGCCGATATTTGGGATTGTCCAATTTTCTTGCGGTGATTGCTGTTATAATCGTCTGAAGCAAGATGTGTGCCAAAATGCTCTTTTTATCTTTCTCAGACAATCTTATGTGCTTTAAGTAATCTGACAGGAAAAATCGGACTTTTTCCATCACTAGCTTTTCTTTGCTAAAAAAAATCTTGCTACTTAAACACTTACCCAGATCATGTGCCTTTGTTCCGTAACAGGCGATATCGAAATCAGTCAAGAAAAGTTGATCTCCCATGAAAAAAATATTATCAATATGGATATCTCCATGCAACATTGTTTTTTCCGTCATTTCTTCATAATCTGATAGTTTGGTAAGAATCTTTTTTATTTGATCCGATCTCACGAACTGTGATGCATCTAAGATTTTTCTCGAAGAAGAGTTTGGGTGGTTGGAATAATTGTGGGCGAGCTTGACCTTATGAAGGGGTATCAGAACTTTCAATAGATCTCTTTCATCATCGCTTTTTTTGATATTATCAAAAAAAGGATACAACTCACAAAAGGTGTCTCCGATTTTGAAATAATGTGCGTGCTCCCTCGTCAATATAGACTCCACCACATTAATCCCTTCATTTTTGAGTTCTTGTTTAAAATGAAATATGTTATCGAGAAATGTGGAAACATCCTCTCTTTTAGGTAAATAAT
>JAHIYL010000108.1 GCA_018815145.1 Nanobdellota archaeon
AGTATCCTACGGGACTCTTTGCTGCTTCGGGCAAAAAAGTAAAGACAGGATACAATAAGGCCTGGATACGTGACAACATATATGAATCCCTTGGTCTATTTGCAGTGCATGACCTGAAATCAGTAAAAAAGATGTATCATGCTCTTTTTGATATCCTTCTCAAGCATGAATACAAGATAGACTGGGCAATTAAAGAAAAACCTGATGCAGCATACAAATATATACATGCCAGATATTGTCCAGAGACTTTCAATGAATTCCATGAGATTTGGGGGAACAAGCAGAACGATGCAACAGGCGCTTTTCTCTTCATGGTCGGTGATCTTTACAATAAAGGGTTTAGGGTATTTAGAGACAATAATGATATCAGGATCTTATCAAAACTGGTAGATTATCTGAAGAGTATTGAATATTGGCACGATAAAGACCACGGCATATGGGAAAATGAAGAAGAAGTGCATGCTTCATCCATAGGTGCCTGTGTTGCCGGCCTAAAAGCAATAAGTTCCATTGTTCCGGTTCCTGATAATCTGATTAAAAAAGGCCAGGATGCACTAAATTTACTATTACCAAGAGAATCTGTCACAAAAGACGTTGATCTGGCGCTTCTTACACTTATCTACCCATATAATATTGTGAGTGTGCAGCAGAGAACCCAGATACTCAAGAATGTAGAAGATAAGCTTGTCAGAAAGAGAGGTGTAATCAGGTATTTCAATGATCCTTATTATGAAAATGAGAAAGGAGAAGCAGAGTGGTGCTTTGGATTGATTTGGCTTGCAAAGATCTATAAAGAGCTTGAAAATAAAGAAAAATATAATCATTACATTGATATGACACACAATGTCATGAATTGGAAATTTGAGATACCTGAACTCTATTATAATGATACTGACATAGCAAACGAGAATACTCCCCTTGGCTGGAGCCAGGCAATGTATTTAGTGGCTACTGCTTGAAAATTGGACCAAGAATTCTATTGATTATCTTTTTCCTTTTAATACTAAATCAGCATCACTATCCCCAATCCAATCATGCATCCAACTGTAATAAACGGCATTGCCGGATAGAACTTGTCTTTTTTTGCAAAAAAAAAGAGAAACCCTAATGATATTGTTGCAAAGACCGGGACTATCAATGTTGTGAAAAAAGCTGCAGATTCTGTGAACATCTTGATTCTCACAAGATGGTCCATGACAACACCTGAAAATATGAGGGTGAATGCTATGTCTCCTCCTCCAAGGATTGCTGACTTTGTTTCTTTGGATGAGATGCTCTCTGGAATCTTCATCTTTATTTTTGCAGTTGAACCAGAAATTTTTGCGTTTTTGTTTTTTTCATTTTTTTTTTCTTTGCTTGGTTCATATGGTATGAGGACACCTGCAAAGACCTGTGAATTTGACTGGAATTTGGCAAGCTCAACCATATGCTTGGTCTTGAATACTGCAATGAAATCATAGATAGATATCCCTATCATCACCATGATTATCCAAAAGAGATTGAACATTGGGACTATCATCAGCGCTATACCGGGATACATCAATACTTCAGTCAGATTATGAAATATCACATTTGGCCTGTATATCTTGAGATATGTAAAGATGATGCCAAGACCAAGTGCTAGCTGCCAGCTGAAAAAGACATCAAAGACAATAGAGAGCGTGAGTGCAACTGCCAAAAAAAACCAGTGTTTCCACACTTTTTTCAGTTTCAATCTTTTGAGGAGAAGTATCATTGCAGTTCCAACAAACACTGCAAAAAACAAATACATAAAGGATCCAAATCCAGCTGTTTCCGGCCTTCCGGTCATGATATCATCATAGTTCACTTCATTGACAATCTCTCCTGTCTCTTCATCAATTGATGTTCCTACATCCATGTTGTAGCCAAGCAGAAACAGACCAAAAATCTGGGTGCATATAAAAATCAGGAGGAGAAAAAGAGTCACTTTAAAATCATGCTTCATGGCTTACCTAAAAATGGGATGATTTAAAATTCTTTTGTTTTGGTGCAATCAGCAGTCTACAAGAATCAGCGGGACCTCCATCTCTTCCATGCTCACTCCGCCATGGTTCCCTATATGGAATGTATAATCCATCCCGACAAGACTGTCTTTAAAGCAATAGTCCTCTTTCATCAGGAGAACATAGTCACCGATTCGGTCATGAAGTTTCTTATTAGAGGCACTTAGTCCATAAAAATTTTCTTGGATCATCTCTTTTCTTGTCTTAAGAATGCAGTACTGAGAAAGTCTTGTTTTTACATACTTCTCAAAATCATTTGCCTTGTCTGTATGCACATAACAGTAGACACTCCGCCCTTCGCCGCAGAAAGGTATGCTCAAGCATTCAGCAAGTTTTGGATGGTCTTCCAAAAGAAGTATCTTTTTTCTTGTAGTGTCAATGAATCCATGGTCTGCTGTTATTATCAGAAGCGTCTCTGTTCCCTTGATTTTTTGTGCAAATTTCTCTATATTTTTATCAAGCACATGAAAATGCTGCTCTGATTTTCTGCTGTTCACTCCAAATTCATGGCTAAGATCATCAAAAAAAGGCCAATATGAATAGATTAATTTTTTTCTGAAAGAACTCCTGACAGCTTTTTTTATATGCATAAACATACCTTCAATAGTAGAATATCCCAATTTTACTGCATTTTTTCCGGTTCCTGCATTATATTCACTGTCTTTAATAGATGAAGGAATGACTGCAAAGCACTTTGCCCTGATTTTTTCACTAATGCTCTTTTCTTCAAGAACCTCATTGATGGAAAGACCTGATCCCTTGAAAGGTATATCCTTATATCTTGCATCAAAAGGGAGTATTCTTGTGACAATGCCTATCTCCTTCAAAAACATGTACCAGCCGGTTATTGCATGCTCGCCAGGTGCTACTCCTGTCATGAATGTAGTGATTGCTGATGCTGTTGTCGGCGGAAATACTGAAGTCATCTGACCGCAGACATGTTCAGCCAAAAATGTTCCTTTTCCCTTTTTCTTAAGAAAATCATACCCCAGACCATCAATCACCAGAAGGACAATATTCTTTTTATTCTCAAACCTGTTTTGAGGGAATATCTTTAAATTCTTGTATTTTGAGTCTTCGCCATAATGAGAAAGTATTGAACTCATCAGATTCACAATGCTTCCATCTTTATAGTTAGGCTTGAACATGGATATCATTTACTTTGATATCCTATAAATAATTTACTGAATTTTTTCTCGAATTGTAGTATCCCAAAATTATTTCGCCAACCCTAAATATTATAAACCCTGCCTATTTCTACAGCCTTATGATATTAGGAAAGATCTCAGGCAAGATAACAACAAATAATTTTAGTTTTCTGATTGAAAAAGAGACACAAAAATTTGAATTTGTCCAGGTCATGCACAGGGTATATGATTGGGTTCTCTGTCAGGTCATGGAGATCGAACGGACAGAAAAGGATATTGCAAAATGCGTTGTAATAGGTTATAAGGATAAAAAAGGAAGGATAAAGCCATTGAGGATCCCTTTTGACCATGATGCAGAGGTCATGAAAGCTGAAGACGAGTTCATCAAATCAGTTATTGCTTTGGAAGATAGTGAAAAAGGGGCATTTGTCGGAAGGATTGAAGGAAAAAATATTGATGTGATTCTGGACCTGAAGAAACTTCTGACAAAGCATGTTGCAATACTTGCAAAATCTGGCGCGGGAAAATCATATTCATCCGGTGTACTTGTGGAAGAGATAATAGATAAGAACGTCCCCCTCCTGATAATTGATCCGCATGGTGAATATTCATCACTGCGGTATTCAAATGATGATGAAAAGGATCTTTTAGCAGAGTTCAACCTGAAACCTGAGAATTTCAGGAACAAGATCCAGGAATATGGTGACACCAGATTGAATCCCAGCCTTAGACCCCTTAAATTGAACAACAATCTCTCTTCTACAGAGATAGTGCATCTGATTCCCGGAAAATTATCCAACAGCCAGCTGGGTCTGCTCTATGCAGCGATAAAGCACCTGGACACAATCAATTTCACGAATGTGCTGTATGAGCTTGATAAAGAAGAGAATAACGTAAAATGGACACTCATCAATAATCTGGAGTACCTGAACAATCTTGATATTTTCACTGACAGCTATTCACCTTACAATGAATTGATCCAGCCAGGAAGATGTTCAATAATAAACCTCAAAGGTATCTCACCTGATGTCCAAGAGATAATAGTATACAAGCTGGTCAAGGATCTTTTTGAGCTAAGGAAAAAAGAGAAGATTCCGCCATTCTTCTGTGTGTTGGAAGAGGCTCACAATTATGCGCCTGAACGCTCATTTGGTGAGACACGGGCCTCAAAAATTCTTAGGACTGTCGCAAGTGAGGGCAGAAAATTCGGTCTTGGCCTATGCATCATCAGCCAGCGACCTGCCAGGGTAGACAAATCTGTGCTTTCTCAGTGCACAACACAGATAATCCTAAAAGTCACAAACCCTAATGACCTCAAGGCAATCACATCATCTGTTGAAGGAATCACTTCTGAATCAGAAAATGAGATAAAGAATCTTACAATCGGTTCAGCAATGATAACTGGAATTACTGATATGCCTCTTTTCGTGAACATAAGACCAAGAAAGACCAAGCATGGTGGCCATGCTGTTGACATTCTTGATCAGAACACAGATGATAAGTTCTTTGAAAAGGTAGAAGAATTCAGCGAAAAAGAGCTTCTGCCTATAATCAAACCAAAAATAACAGAAAAAGATATGATGCTCATGAGCGAAAAAGAGATTAAGAGAATCGAGCGGACTTTAGTACCATGCTATCTATTCATCTGCAAAGAGAACCGTAATGAATTCAGCCTGCTTATTGAGAGAAAAACCGGTTCCATTGTTGTTGATATTGATAGTTTCATCTCAAAAAAGATTCCGCAGCTGGATAGTCTTTCCATTGATGAGATAAAGCTTCTGCAGAATGCTTTCAAGATGAAATCTTTTACCAAGCAGGACATGATTAAAAAAACTAGCTTTGATATGGAAAAGCCATTTGATGATCTCATAAAAAAAAAAACTTTTTGTAAAAGATGACACAGAAGAAAAATTGCAGCTTTCTGAAGAATACATATTTTCACAGCTTTCAAAAAATGCCTGTTTTGCAAAAATTGAATACATTGAACTCAAATTTGATACTAAACTTGAACCTATACTTGCAATTGATACAATCAAGGATGCTCTTTCAAAATTCTGCACAATTACTGATCAGAGAGAATGTTATATTCTAAGATATGATCCTATGTACTAAAAGAAAACTATATATCAATTGAAGTAAACAAAAATAATTTTTAAGAATTTCTTAAGTGAAAACAAATAAGAATAACACAATTATGAGCATTATGAACAGGCCGATATTGACCCAATCTGTAGAGCCCTTTTTCTGAATATCTATTTTTTTTGCCTTTAGGTTAGGATTATATATCCCGAGTCTTGAATAACCTTGCATTTTATCACTCAGTTTTTGGTAATACTCATATTTCTCTCAAATCCCATATATAAATATTTGGTTTAATAAAATTAAACTTTTAAGTTTAACTTTATCTGGATTTATGATATTTTGTTTTTTTGTCATGAATATTATTCAGAAATTTTATTTTATTATGACAACCAATTAAATCTCAATACTATTAGGTAACTTTCACTTTTTTTACCTTGTATTTTCTCTTTGAGATCACTGATTCTGCCTCTTCAAGATTAAGAAGTATATTTTTTGCGCCCGTATGCTGTATGACTGATTCTGCATTTGCCTGTCCCAGTTTAAGTGCATACTTCACATCATTCTTCTTTATCATGCCTGAAAGGAATGATGCTGCAAATGAATCACCTGCTCCTGTTGTGTCAAAGACCTTGATGGGTGTTGGCTGAATATGATAATGATAATTCTTCTGTGTCGTATGTGCTCCGTGCCTGCCATCTGTGATGACTACCTTTTTTGGCCCAAAGCCTTTCAGTTTTTCAATGAGATAGAGTATCTCACCTTTTCCTGCAAGAAGCTCTGCCTCATCCCTGTTTAGGATAAGGTATTCTGTCCTTGTCAATATGTCTTTCAGGTAATCAGATCCTTTTTCAGCAAGATAATTGCTTGGATTAAAGACAATCTTAATGCTGTTCTTCTCTGCAAACTTGGCTATCTCTTTCAGTGTCTCGAATGATTTTTTCATCATCGAAGAAAAATAAAACCACTTGGTCTTGAGAGACTCAAAATCTACTTCATCAGGAGTAAGATCATCATTCATACCTTTGTAGGCAAGAATCGCCCTGTCATGCTCAAGGCTCTTGAGTATGACTGAAAAACCGCATTTTCCCTTATCTTTTGTCCCTAAAAAATCAACCTTATCATTCTTCAATTGATCCAGAATGAACTGAGTGTTATAATCAATCCCAAGATTACCAAGATATGCAACCTTATGCCCCAACCTTGACAAACATACAGCTGTGTTTGTTCCGCCTCCGCCTGTCAAAAACTGGAGATCTTTGATAAGTATCTTAGAACCAGAAGGGTATGCTATCAGCTCCTCTGTGCTCTTTGCTGATTTGATCTTTATTAGTTCAGACTCAGAATCAGCAAAAACATCAATTGTTGCAGAACCAACTGTTATTACATCATACATAATAACAACTCAAACATAGGTATTTTTTAAATTTAACTGATTTGATATGGCAAGACAGTCAGATAGTTTTCAGCCCTATCCTGGTCTTCCTTATTATTTTCAGTCTGCTCCTCATAGGATCTTTGTCCAAAAGATAAATGCCAAAGAAAGCACCTAAAACACCATGAGAAATTGATACCCATAGAATGTTGCCAAAGAACATATAAGAAAATGACCAAAACAGACCCATGAAAAAAGTGAAATAATGGAACTTTCCAAATCTCATCTTAGGATGGAACAGATAATAGAATACTGAACCCACCAAAATGCTCACAAGAGCATTGTTTGTGAAGAAATACACTGATTCCATGAATATGAACTGAAAAAATATCTGCTGTCCCAGACCAAACAGAAAATAAAGCATGACGAACACAAAAAAATATCTCCATCCATATCTGTTTATCTTGTTCTTACGTAATTTGTACAGTACCAGAGAACAAAATAATGTAAAGCTCATAACATATAGGCCTGAAATAATGAATGTTGCCGGATTATACAGGTGCGTACTGTCTCTTGGGAAGAGAATTATTCTCATTATCAAAGCAACAACACACAGTATAACCGTTGCAACCCCTCTTTTTGAATCATAGACAGTCGTATTCAGGAAAAGCAGAAGTATTGCCAGACAAGTTGAAAATATTATTATTGCTTCAATGATTTTTATGACACCTTATCCAGGATGCTGTGTGCGTCCAATGTGCTTTCTAAAAGTTCTATCTCTTTAAATTTTTTTCCAAAATTCAGTATTTACATCCATTCAAATATTTAACATAAAAATCAGGTCATGTGTCGCATATACTTTAATCTCTTTTTGCTCCTTAAGTTTTTTTTCATTAGTCCAGATGGGACAACTTAGATACAGAGCAAGAGCAAAATATACAATATCCTTTGTATCTGGACATATGATTTTTGCTTTATCTTTAAAATTCAGAAAATCCTCTTCAGGAACAATGATAATATTATTCCTCAATATTGTATACAGCCAATCAAATTGTTCTCTATTGAGTTTGGATTTATCTATAATTTCACTTTTATTATTGTGTAACTCTGTAAAAAGCAGTTGAGGTGCAAAGAGTTCAATTCTATGATGAAAAAATGCATCAAGTGGTATCCCTAGTCTAACAGAATGACTACTTAAACGAATGATATAAATACTAGTTCATCTTCTA
>JAHIYL010000109.1 GCA_018815145.1 Nanobdellota archaeon
CTCAATAAATTACAATCTTGAAGAAAATGGAAAACTAACAGAAATCACTATAATACCTCGCATTTATGACAATGACAAAGAAAAGAAATGCAGTGATTTTTCACTCTCTTTCAAGGAGATTTCATGCAATTGAACCAGCATGCACATTCAAATCAGATAATTAGTTGAGTTTCTTTTTTTTGATATTTTTCAGGTCAATATACAAATTTTCCATGTATGCCAATGAAAATGGCAATACAAGCATCTTGATCAATGTGACAGACAAAATTGCCAAAACCTGCGTTAGTATGAAACTCCTGAATAAAACACCTGCCAAGACAATCATTATACCCAATGGTATCAAGACCACCATATAGATTCCGAATATGAACAGGCTAAGAAAAAACATATGCTCAACTACATACAGCCATCTGCCTTTTACTGTATCATAACTATGTGACAGGGCTTTAGTGACATCCACCTTGTCACTTATAAGAGCATAGAGAGCAAAGATCCAGAAGACCGAAAATATTATGCCCGGTACAATGAATAGGATGTACAGGCCAAAAAGAGCAAACCCAACAATCACAGACAGGATTATCCCTTCAAAATAATGATTGGTTCCATGCTTTAGCGCTTCATACACACCAATCTCTTTTTTCTTTCTTTTTACAAGAAGGATCTTAATGATGGTAAATGTCAGCAGCAGGGTGAATAACCCGGTAACTATCTGAAAAAAAAAATTATATATGACTTTTGTGAAAAAATCTGGAAGCTGATAATAGAAGAACATCATCAATACAACCGGGACGAAATACAGCGCAAATGAGACTTTCATGAACAGAGGGAAATGATCCTTGTACTCATTGATTGTCTTCCAAAAGATACTCTTGAATTTTTCCAGTGTCATGACGATTACCTCTTTTTTGCACAAATGAAAAGCTTTTGAATTACAATGCTTTAGAGTTTATAAGTATAAAAATATTATTGTTTTGTAAATTTATTTATCAAGTTTTCTTAAAAAACCAATAAGAGCGTAAGCTTCTCTTTTTGTGAGAAATCCTTTGCTTATCAGATTTTTCCAGACAAGTCTCTGAGTGTCTCTCTTTTCAGGAGTTGAAAAATCCATCCTTTCCAAAACAACATCAATTTTATCCAAAATTACTTCCCTCTCCTTGCGGGTTGCAAGCTCGATATGCTTGTCAATCATCTCTTCTCCTTGTTTTTTGTATAGTTCATAAAATATGATTGATGCGGCATGCGAAAGATTCATCGCCGAGTATTTTGTTGAAGAAGATATGGTTACGATAAGGTCACAGACAGAAATCTCTTTGTTTGACAGGCCCTTGCTCTCCCTGCCAAACACAATTGCTACATTCTTTTTTGATGGTATGTTCTCTGCCAATTTTTCAGGAGGGATAGGCAATCTGGGAAGATTGTAGTCACTTCCAAGGACAGATGTTGTCCCGAAGATAATACTGAAATCATTTCTGATGGATTTGCCTCTGTCTTCAATAAAATAAGAATAATCCTTTACTTTTGCTTTTTGCAGGACAATCTTTGCATGTCTAGCCCTGCAGAAGGCCTCATCATTCAGATGTTCAGCCTTTGGAGATATCAGAAGGAGCTTGTCCAGGTCAAAATTCTGCATGCTGCGCGCTACTGCACCGATATTACCGCTGTTTTCCGGCTCGACAAGGACAACTGTTATCATTATGAATCAGAAAAGGAGAGTGGATATAAATTTAATCAAAATCTATTCAATATTTGACCAATACTCTATAGATTTATCCCGAAGCCAGCAAGTATCGCCTTGATTATCGGCACAAAGAAAGTAATCAGTACAAGCACAAAAGTGCCAACAGAAATCTTTGCCCATATCTCATTTGCCTTTTTGGAATCACTTACCAATTTCTGCGTCACTATCTGCAGCATCCTGCCGCCGTCAACAGGACCCAGAGGAAGAAGATTTGCAATCCCGATGCCGCTTGAAAGCAGGAATATCCAAAAGAACAGATTGTAAAATATTTTAAGAATAAAATATGCTGCTTTTGCCAGTGCATCATCTCTTAAAAGTGCATCTGACTTATGTATCTGCACAATTGAGCCACTGTTGGACGCTGCAGAGATTCCCATAAGTGCTTTTCCGGGATTGTTGGGGTTTTCAACACTTGAAAATTCAAATGAATCATACTCATTTCTAAGCCTGATTGCTTCTCCGGCTTTGATGCTGTCAAGGACTGCGTAAAACTCTTTTTCTGAATCTATCTTCACGTCATTGAGATGAGTGAAGAGAACATTTGCCGGAACACTTGCATTGAATGCAGGTGAATAAGGTGTAATTGAATAAAATGAAAATCCATCAGTCTCAACCATGTTTGATAGCATTGGAGACACTGCAAAGATCATAAGCAACAACACCAGCCCTGCAAAAAGCATATTTGAGAATGGCCCAGCCGCAAAGATTGAATACTGGACAATGTCTTTCTGTTTTCTTACCTGTTTTTCATCAGGTTCTACAAATGCTATGGGAAGAGGCCCTATCATACCAAACCCAGTAGATTTTACTTTAAGGCCATGGGCCCTTGCAACAAGCCCGTGCGCTGCCTCATGGACAACAGTTGTCAGAAACAGAGCGATTATTCCATACCAGAATGGAATGAAAATCTGTGAACCCGGAATCTTTACGCCGGGTATAGCAGGAGTGAAAGTAGCAGGTGCATCCGGCTGTAAAAATAATTTCATGAAACTGTCTATCAGAACCCCTGAAATATATATCATTCCTACAAAGCCAAGCCCAACGCCTACATATCCTAAAAGAATTATTAACTCTTTGTGCTTTTTGCTGAATCTATCCAAAAAATCAATACCAAATGCTGTCCTATATAAAGCAATTATTTTCGCCTGGAACTCAAATTTCTCCCTGTTCCTATATATCCAGACTATTATGAAACTATAAAATAGGATAACCCATATGTTCTCCAACAAGAAATTAAGAAAGGTAAGCAAATATGGTATGCTCATTTTTTCCTAAGTGGTCGAAATGCATGTCTGCCGCAGATTTTGCAAGTCACTTTACCAGCCAACACTTTCATATTTGTGGCCTTTGTCTTTGTCTTGCACTTCCTGCAGACAAATACATTCCTAAACCATCTTGCATCTGCTTCCGGAAATTTTACCATTTTTTAATCACTCTGATTTAATCTGTTTCATGACCTTGTCATTAAGTATTTCCCAATAGATTATTGAGATTCCATCAACGACTTGACCCTGTAATTCATCTGGAATAGGGAGATCAAATGTCTCATACGTCTCTGAATCCATAAGATTTGCCACATTGTTTGCAATACTAAGCACCTGAGCACTTTTTTTCTCAATGATTGGAACCGACACGGTATCGTGTCCTGGCATGACAACCTGTCTTTTTCTGCCGTCAAGCATCCCGACAGCTTCAAGCCTTGTCTTTGCATGACCATGCTTCCCTGGTCTTGATGTCTGAGTATTCGTGACTGTGCATGCAACATTTTCTATCACTACATTGCTTCCCTTTTTCAGGGAACTCACAGTTGTTAATTTTGTTTCTGCCATATTGCTTACCCCTCTTTCTTGGATTTAATAGATATTTATAAAGATTTACCTTTTATTAGAGACTACGCTATCCTTATGTGTATGAATAATAGAGATGATAAGAGATATTTAAATTTTGTTGGAAAATCTTTAACAAAGTTGGATTTTGATCACTGTTTCCACAGTCCGAGTATCCCCCTTGCCCTTTTTCTTCTAAGAAATTTTTTCAGTTTTTCTTCTATATCATGGACCTCAAAATCTTTTTCTTTTGCCCTGAATTCCCTGGTATGATGGTAGCTCCTTCCGTTCTTGTCCTTAAATTTTAGCTTCTTATGGAGAATCTCATGGTACATGACGTAATCCAACAGCATTTCATCTTCAGCCATTATCTTTGAAATTGTTATTGAATCAGTACCATACTCGTAGCTTCCAAGTTTTGAGAGCGAATCAGTCCCCCATCTCAAATTAGGTCTTTCGATCATACCATAGAAATACCTGTCGTTCACCTTATTAAAACTGTTTTCAAGAACAGGATCAGTTTCTGTCTTTGGAATTGTAATATGGACCTTTTTAAGAAAGATGTTGTACATGTCAATATCTATACTTTTGACGTTTGTCTTGAAAACCTTATTCAAGAGATTCTGCACAAGACCTGTCTTCAGTTCCGGAGAGATCTCTTTCCACTTATAACTGAGCCGAAATCTGAGCTCCCTGTCACTGTAACGCACATTTGCATTATACCCTGAAAACGCCCTGGAATATTTTAGTGTTGTCTCATAAGGGCATTCTTTTCCGTAAAGGGACCTGTAGGCTGAATTTACAAGAAGTGACATAGATTAAGGCAAAAGAAAAGCATTATTAAAATTTGCTGAAAAATCAGACTCTTTAATCCATCTCATACCTGAGAATTGCTGCATACATTCCCATGTCCCTAAGCTGCACACCCTCTCTGGTATCTGTTGAGATGACCTCAACAGGTGTCCCGACAAGATCTCCGACTTTTTCAAGATCTTCAATCGTCTCATCAGGGATAACTTCGCTCAAAAGAAGTGTTTCAACAGCTCCTCTGTCCAATGCCTGTCTGACTTCTTCTGCCCCATAGGCTACCATCTTAGGTTTTGTAGACAAAAGTTCAAAAAATTTCTGCATGAGTCCCTTTTCTTTTGAAATATCTTCATCTGCCAGCACATCCTGGCTCTTATCAACCAATTCCTGAAGGCCAAAATCACCTGTATATGACAGATCCTTGATGGCAATAATCTTTCTTTTCACCTGGTCAGTTATATAATTGCCGCCTTCCACCAGCTCATTCTTGCTGTGGCCAGGACCGCCAACTATGATCCCTTTCACTTCAAGATTTGCCTCAAGAAAATTTTCCTTCATGTAGTCACCGACTTTCTTGTAGAAATCCTTTGCTGCGCCTTCTCTGAGACGCTCGAACCTGGCAGCTGAATTATGAACAATCAATCCATTTGCAACAAAATTTTGGTTTTTTACTGAAATATCTATCATTTCAACATTTTTCTTTTTAACTTCAATATCATTTATTTTAACAGGAAGAATTGGATATTCATAAATTTCATCTAACTGTTTGTAGAGTTTTTTATCCTTGACAGCGGAAAGAATTGATGTCTTAAATGTTTGCTTACTCATCATTCTTTCATCTCCAAAGAATTTATTTACTTTTGGAAACAATTCAAGATTATAACCTGCTTTTTCAATCATTTTTCTGATTTTTTTTCCAGACGTAATTATTTGACGAACATAACTTCTCTCAGATTTCATCCTCATTAGATTGGAAAGCCTCTCTGATTTTTTTTGACAAGTAAATCCAATATATTTTTCAAAGAACACCAAGGATTTTTTTTCAGTTATATCAATAGTGAATCTTGTATTGTTGCCATATTTATTTGCTCGGTTATCATATTCATGAATTGAACTAATAATTGAAAATCTCAACAAAAGCATCTGCAATTGCTGAATTATTTTTTTGTTGTTCAAACCTATTGCAACACCTCTTTCTTTTGTACAATATCCCTCAGCATCAAATAACCCTCTTAAGAAACTTGCAACAATCTTGTTTGAAGACATTAAGATTTTTTGTGGAATTTCAGAATCCCTTGCTTTTTTAATTTCAGGAAACTCTGATTTGATAAGTCTAACCAATGGTCTTGAAGTAAATCTAATCTGATGATAATTTTTTTTATCCCTGAATTTATAGCTGGAATTAATCTTAAAATAAAGGTCATATTTTTTTTTATATGCTAATGCAACTTCTTTATCCTGTTCAAAAAAAGTGATTCTATCTGATTCAATAGAACCATCACCGAGCAAATAACCAATATACTGGGAAAACAATTGATCAATTTTTTGCGGTAAATTAATACTTCCGGTCAGAAATGGTTTGCAGTAATTATCTAAAAACTGAAAAAAATTCAGATCCAGTTCTTCACATATTTTTCTGAGATATTTTGCATCAATCCTATTTTTACCTATTTCATAAAAAGAGATTCCTGTCTGGGTTGAGCCAATTTTTCTTGCTAATTGCCTCTGCAAAAGACCTTTTTTTAGTTTGGCATCAATCAATAATTTTCTGCCTGCAATACTAATTGTAAATCTATTGTAAAATTGTGCTGAAAATAGCTTCTGAATTTTTCCTTTAACTTCAATTTTCTCAGGCATAATTAGAAAATCTCCTTTTTTCAGCTTCTCAGCTGGTTTTTCAACAATACCTTTTGAAGTTGAAACAAAAAATACATGTTCTTTAGAGGATTCAACCTCCATTCTTGGACATTTGGTAATTATTTTGTAAATACAATTTTTTTTTACATCCCATTTATCCGTAATATTTGATTCACTCATTGAAAAATTATCATTGATCATAACAGTGCTTGCTATGTTTGGATTATGCAGTTTTTCAATTTCTGGAAGAGAACCATCAGATAATTGGACAATAGAGTCCTTGACCAAACATTGTCCTCCTGCACGCATCTTTCCTGGGACATACGAACTTGTCTTGGCCAATGAAACTATTGCTTTGCCTCTCAAAAGAGCTATCCTTGCATCCCTCCTGTCCATGACGACCAGGCCATAAGTATCCTTTTTTCCGGCCATGTCCTCAAGATGCTCAAGCTTAAAATTTTTATCACATCTGTAGATCCTGATGCTGATAGGTTCAGGAGGCTCAATGCTCCATACCTGAAGATCCTGCTGACCTTCTCTCTCTGAGACATTGCCTGAAAAAGCAGCCAATCCATGAGCAGGGGTCTGTGTGTAGAGCCGCAGATGCTGGATCATCCTCTCAAGCGCATCAATGACATTTTTCCTTGTAGTTGAATCTTTGATATTTGTGGCTGTACCCTGTTCCTGGGCAAGATGGTTGATTATCTTGTTAAGATCATACCCTGCAGGAATATATACTGAGACCAATGAAGTATGCCTACCCTTATGGGCAGAAAGCTCTTTAATGAACTTCTGCAGCTTTCTTCTTTGTTTTTCATCAATCATAGTCTTTTTGGAAAACAAAAACGTTTATAAAGATATAGATAAAGCTTTAATCACTAAAAATATGCCCCTTTTCTTCTATAATACATATACTTCAAAACAATAAAATTTATAAAGTTTTTGGTTTTTCTATGAAAAGCGAAGGGGCAGTGATTCTTTTGCATTGACAGATCCTAGATATTAAAATATCAAAAATCTGACTACATAATTAAAAATTAACTAAAAAAATATACAATTTAACTCGGCGATAAAAATGAAAGAACTATCCACATACAAGAAATGTCCGGAATGCAGCAATGAGAATCTCCTATGGAATCAGGATAAGGGAGAAGTGCTCTGCAGGCTGTGCGGATTAGTATTAGACGACAAACTATTTGATTTTGGCCAGGAATGGCGTGAATTCGAAGAAGGAGATGCACAGAAACACAGAAGAACAGGAGCTCCTCTGACATATACGCAAGAAGACAGGGGACTTGGAACAACCGTCGGCAACAAATCTGATCTCTTCAAGCTCAATAAGAAGGATCAGAACAAGTTCTACAGGCTAAGGCTTTGGCAGAGAAGGGTATCAACTGCAATCGAAGCCAATCTGAGGATAGCAATTGCGGAAATCAAGAGGATTTCTTCCCTTCTCAATCTTCCAAAGTATGTCGAAGAAGAGATAGCACGAATCTATACTGAAGCTGTACAAAGAGAGCTTGTGAGAGGGCATTCAACTGAAGCAGTCGTTGCCGGAGTTGTCTATGCAGTCATCAGGATGTACGATATTCCGAAGACATTGAATGAAGTCTCTGCAATAACCGGAATTGACAAGAAAAGGCTTGCAAAGAATTTCAAGTATGTCTCAAGGAAACTCAATATCAGGACTCTTCCTATCGATCCGCTAAACTATATCTATAGGTTCGCATCTGAACTTGCGCTTGAAGCAAAGACCCAGACAAAGGCCATAGATATAATACAGAAAGCAAGAAAAGAACAGATAGTATCAGGAAGAAGCCCAAAAGGACTTGCTGCCGGAGCACTGTATATCGCGTCCAAGATCCATCAGGAAAAAAAGACACAGGCTGAGATAGCAAAGATTGCAGATGTCACTGAAGTCACTGTAAGAAATACTTACAAGGAACTCATAAACAATCTTGATTTTTTGAACACCGAGATGGATAAGGCTAAAAGCGGGACATGAACCTTGCTTTTTTTATTCTCTATATTAATTGTTATGTTCAATAATATCAAAAGGGACTAGGTTGAATATAATTGCGGATATACTTCTTTAAAGTCAATTAAATTTCCTACACCCACATATGCTAATATGGTAGTTTTTTTCTGTGAAATAGCAGCTTCAACTCGGTTACCACCATCTACAATTTCAAACCTATTATACTTAACTCTATGAAGTATTATAGGAGGAATTTCTGTTTTCAAATTTGCATATTTTTTTACTGTCATTGAGTTTGAACCTGTCCTTCGATTTATGGAACTAATAGGAATGTCATGGAGTACATAATTTTCATAAAATTCAGATTGCCATACCTGGTATCCTGATGGAAATAATGCAACCATATATTCGTATATTTCGTAAGCATTCATTTTATCAACATACTTTGATCCATTTATTATTCTAAATCCATTTTCTTTTTTATGTTGGCTCTCAAACCAAATAATTGAAATAAGATGTTCTGAAAAACTTGCACAAGTAGCATTAACTAGGTTTTCAAAATTGAATCCTAAGTCATCCATGAATATTACTTCAGAAGATAATTTTTTATTATTTAACTCCTTAACTTCACTTTCAATAAAAGCATAATATGAAGCCCTATTGTATCTAGGATGCCCATATCCAGTTTGAAACACGCAAAGATTATCAAAAGAGTAAGATTCTTCATTAATATTTACATCACACTTAAGAAGGAATTTAATTATCAGTATTATCTTTCCCAATTTTAAATCATCTCTTAGTTTATTATTGTAGATGATTGAATTTGCAAAGAATCCAAAAGTTGGAAATTTAAACTTCACAATTGCATTAGGATTTTTGAATTTTTTATGTAGTATAGACAAAAAATTATCACTTTGAAAAAAAGACTGTAGCAGTGCTTTTGAAATTTTTATTTTATCTTTTGACAAATACAACATATATAATTTAATTTTCATTATACTAATATATTTATTGATAGATGCGCTCCCTTCTGAAATTATTCGCAAAATTTTTTCCCTTCGATCAGAACTATTCTAAAACCTCATTATTTTTTGTCCCATACGATAGTCGTAGCTAATCCTCCTCACTAAACGACAAAACATTACAGTCGTCATATTCTGCATTATACCCGAAACATTTTTAATAGGCTGTTTTTTACTAGGATTAATTAGAAATGGGTAAACCGAAAACAAGCATAATCAGAAAAATCTGGCATTTTATCTGGGAAGAGGACAGTGCACTAAGCTGGATAGTCAATATCATCCTTGCCTTTGTAATCATAAAATTTATCGTCATGCCTGGACTCGGCCTGGTATTCCACACAAGCTATCCTGTTGTAGCGGTCGTCTCCGGCAGCATGGAGCATGCATATGTTCCAAGGAATGACCTGTACGGAGAATATCTTATGACAAGCGAAGACAAAGTCATGTATGTGCTCTGCCAGGATACCTATACAAAAAAGAATTCATTCATTGATCTGAAGGATTTTGTCAATTTTGATACATTCTGGGAAATATGCGGCAACTGGTATCAGAATTATAACATTACAAAAGAAGAATTTAAGAAATACAGGTTCAGGAACGGTTTTAATACTGGTGATATAATCGTGCTGTTCGGCAAAGATGCTGAAAAAATCAATGTAGGAGAAGTGATCGTATTCAGGAAGTATCCACCAGATCCACTCCGGCCTGATCCAATCATCCACAGAGTTGTCAACAAAAAGAATATGGAAGATAAATATTACTTCCAGACAAAAGGCGACCATAACCCAACTTCAGACCCATCTGAATCAAACATAAGTGAAGACCAGGTCATCGGATACGCAGTGTTCAGGATACCTTATCTTGGCTATATCAAGATATGGGTAGTTGAGATACTGAAATTGACTGGCCTTTACAAATACATCCCAATATGAAAATAAAATCAAACAATAAAATTCGAGGTAAATTCAAATGATGTTCTGTCCAAAATGCGGTTCGATTCTTGTACCTAAACAGGAGAAAAAGAAAAACATCCTTTCATGTTCCTGCGGGTACACAAATAAGAAACCTGAAAACATAGAGCTCAAGGAGACTTTTAAAAAAGACGATACAAACAATGAAGCAGTGAATGCTGATCATGAATCACTTCCTTTGACAGAGGCTGAATGCCCAAAATGCCAGCATGATAAAGCATATTTCTGGCTGATACAAACACGAGCAGGAGACGAACCTGAGACAAAATTCTATAAATGCGAGAAGTGCAAACATATCTGGAGAGACTACAATTGAAGATTTCTCTGTAGAATAATAACAAACTGAAAAATGCAACCACATCCAATAAAACTGGTGTTTGATAAACCGGATATTGATGCCATTAATGCAAAAGGAAATCTCTGCATTGATATGCACTTCCACACCCGATACAGCGATGGTGCTGCAAAACTAAAACATATCTTAAAAAATTGTACTAAACAGGATTTGGGTGTTGCAATAACCGATCACAATGAGATCCGTGGAGCAATCCTTGCCCAGAAACTTGCAAACGAAGCAAAGATAATCCAGGGCATTGAGATAAAAGACCAAGATGGTATCGACATTCTTGCGTATTTCTATGATTCTTCTGAAATCAGAGAATTTTTCAATAAGACCATAAAAAATGACAAAAAAGGGTTTTGGGTCTTTGCTAAAGTCCAGAAAAAAACAGATGAGATTATTGACATATTGAAAAATTATAATTGTATAACATCATACGCACATCCCTTTGAATATCGGGAAAAACCAAATGACAAGTATGTGAAGAAGATCGATTCCATGGAAATATTTAATTCAAGACTCAATGAAGTGAAAAATATCAGGGCTCTTGCTCTTTCAGAAAAAGAAAAAAAATGCACAACCGGAGGCTCGGACGGGCATTCAATCTATGAACTGGGTCTTGGAATAACATATTCAAAAGCTGAATCAACTGATGAATTTTTGGACAATATCAGAAAAAAGAAAAATTATGTCATTGGTAAACCACTAAAAAACGGTGCTGCTGATAGATTAAAATTACATATCAAAAACAGAGCATTCAACCTGGTAAAATGGAACTAGACAATTCCTGGAAAAAGCACATTGAAAACACCAGATTGAAAATCCTTGTAAAACCCAATGCTTCAAAAAATCGAATCATAGGCTGGGATGACAAAAGACAGGCCCTAAAAATCGAAATCAAGGCAAAGCCTGAGAACAACATGGCAAATATTGAAATAATCAAATTTTTCTCAAAAACCCTGAAAAAAAATGTTGAGATTGTATCTGGCAGGACCTCAAAGACAAAAGTGCTGAGATTCGGTTAGATGTCAAGTCTCTTGAAATACTTAATATAGTCTTTAAAAGCTTCTGTCTTACGGACACTTTCGGGAAATGACACTCCCTTATCTTCAGAATGGACAAAATCCATCACATCGTACACCTTGATTGTCCCGTCAGACTGCAATGCCTTGACTTTTGAAAGTTCGCCTTGCACAATAGTTCTCCTGCACATCATACAAGGAGTAGAATCAAATAATTTTCCGTCAAATGTCTCGCCATAAAGATATATCACTGCACCTTTTCTTTCCATTGGGTTTGCACCAAGGATTGCATTCTGCTCTGCGTGGAACGCTTTGCACAGTTCATAGCGTTCACCAGGCTTGATCTTCAAGACATCTCTCATGCAGGTCCCTATCTCCAGGCAATCCACTGCTTTTCTTATTGCTCCATTATAGCCGGTAGATATGATTTTGTCGCTTGTTGAGACAATGACTGCTCCAAAACGTCTTCTAAGGCAGGTTGACCTCTTTGATACCTCTTTGGCAATATTCAGATAATAGTCATCCTTAGTAGGTCTTTTAGTCATTTATGATCAACTCCAATAGTTTTTTTGCCTTTTCTTCCAATTCCTCAACACTTCCTTCATTCATGACAGCATAGTCAGCCATTGCAATCGGCCCTGCCTTATGCAGGTTCTCTATCTCAGCCTTATCCCTAGAAAATGCCTCTTCATCAGTAAGAGGCCTCTCTTTTCTTGTATTCAGCCTGGAATATCTCTTTTTGGGAGACACATAGACTGCAGCAACAATCATTTCAGGAAATTCTTCCTTCAATACAAGATACTCTTCCCAACTATATAGTCCATCCAAAATTATCTTATCTGTTTTTTTTTGCAGTGCCTTAATCTTAGGTATATTCTTTATTGCATAGGCTGCCATCCCAAATTCATGGCGTAAGGACTCTCTTACCTGACGCTCATTTTTCTCATTTACAATAAGACCCTGTTCATTCAAGATATCCATAGTTATCTGACCAAACCGAATTTTGGAAAAACCTGCTCCTTCAAATACATCTGCAAGAACAGACTTACCACTGCCGGTCATACCGACTATTGCAATAATTACCCCCATGCCAGGTTAAATAAAAAAGACATTTACTTAAAAAATTTGTTGAAAAGCACTCTAAACCTTTTTATAATATAGGATATTTACATTCTTGTATGAAAGGAAAACTCATTGTAATAGAAGGCAATGACTCATCCGGAAAACAGACGCAAGCTGAGCTATTGCACAAGAGATTATCTGAAAAAGGATTCCCTGTTGAGATGATAGATTTTCCGCAGTATTATTCAGGTTTTTATGGAAAGATGGTTGCCAAGTATCTCAGAGGAGAACTTGGAGATGTTGAAGAAGTGAACCCATATTTTTCAAGCCTATTGTATGCGCTTGACCGGTTGGACGCCAAAAATAAGATGGATGATTGGCTGGCAAAGGGCAGAACAATAATATCAAATAGGTATGTGCCTGCAAACATGGCTTATGGCAGCGCAAAAATACATGAACAAAATAAGAAAGACGAATTTCTTGCATGGCTTGAAGAGCTTGAATACAATGAAAACAAGATTCCAAGGCCGGATTCTGTCATATTCCTGCATGTCCCTCTTGCAATAACACAGGATCTGATTCGGACAAAGAAAAAAAGAGAATATCTGGAAGGAAAAAGGAAGGATATCCATGAAAAAGATAAGAGTTATCTGCAACGGGTAGAGGAGATGTATCTAAAGCTTTCTGAAAAAAATTTGTGGAGTAGGATTGATTGTGCAAAAAATGAAGAAATCCGGACAATTGAAGAAATTTCCGAAGATATCTGGAATATTGTCTCAAAAATAATCTGAAAATTTGCTCTACTATTCTTTAAGCTTAAATGTGATGCAGTTTGTGCAATTTGCAAACTTATCCATATGGCATTCTATAACTCTGTCAAATAATTCACAATATACATCTACATTATATGGACATTTTCTCTTCTTTTCTTCAATCCATTCATTCATCAATGGCATAATCATAGGCAAATCAAAAGTAATATATAAATTTATCCATTATTACTACTATTAAGTTAAAATATTATGATAACAAATGTAATGATATTCAGACAATACCTATCTCCATATCAGGAAATTCCTTCAGGCATATCTCTTTCAAAGTATTGAGAAAACTTTTTGTAAATGGTCTGATGTTCTGAATTTTCTTGTCCAGACTGATGCCTGGGATATAATGCTGAAGCTCCCAATTACATTCCAATGAATGGACTAGTTTTGCAATTTTTATGATATCATCCTTTCTGTACATTAGGCTTGGGATGATGGTTGTCCTGGCAATGACTGTAACATCGCTGTTTCTGAGCAATTCAAAAGTTTCTTTCATATCAGCAATTATCTGCTCTGGTTCTTTAAAATAAGTCCTTGAGTTAGTCACTCTTTCAAAAGATTTGCTGAAAGGTGATTTTATATCAATATATATCCTGTCAACCAACTGTTCGATTATAAGGGACCGCAGGCTGTCAGGCCTTGAACAATTTGTGAACACTGCAACTTGCTTATTTTTTTTTTTTGAAAATCTTGCAAGGCTGATGAGCGCCTGCCTTTGGATGCATGGTTCAGCCCCTGCAAAAAGCACCCCATTGAAATCTGATGCAGATATGGTTTTCTTTACTTCCATGATATTTTTAAGGAATTCATTCTTGAACTCAAGGATACTGGAATTGAAGCAGTACCTGCATCTGAAATTGCACCCTGCAAAAAGAACAGCCAAATAGAATTTATCATCTAAGACAATGCTCTTCATCCCCCCTAAATAGAACTCCATAAAAGAAAGAAAGATTATATGATTAAAATAATTAACTCACTGGAAAAATTTATTCCTTGTTTTCCTTCAAGAAAAATGAATCAAGTGATTTGCTCTTTATCATGGCATCATAGCTGATATCAGTGCTCTTCTCTGTCTTGTTTTGTCTCTTTATTACCAATTCTCTTCACCTCTATTTTACTCCTGTGCTTCCAAATCCACCCTCATTTCTGCTTGTCTCATCAAGATCATCTGTCTCAATCAGGTTTGCTGAAATGATGGGCTGTATAAGAAGCTGCGCTATCTTCATATCTCTTGTTATTGAAAAATCTGTTTTTCCCAGGTTCTTCATCACCACACCTATCTCACCCCTATAACCAGAATCAATCACTCCGGCAAGAGTGTGAATCCCTGCTTTTGCAGCATGACCTGATTTGTCCCATACTAGGCCGACATAACCTTGGGGCATCGCCATCTTGACTCCTGTCTTGACAACACGAAAATCTCCTGGTCTGAGAATCAGATCTTCACTTGACCTCAGATCAAGACCTGCATCACCCGGATGTGCATAGTGTGGTGCAGTCAATTCCTTGTCCAGTTTCAATATTCTTACATCTACCAAAAAAACCACCATAAATTATTTTGGTTTTTTTGGGAGATTCCAAAATTTTCTATTTTGTTATCTACCATTTTTTTGTTTTTTATCGTCTAAAAATTCTCTGAAAAATTCTTTTTTTCCCTTTATTCAGAACAAAAATATTGATTATTTTTGGGTTTATAAATTC